>JBGTCB010000963.1:0-1704 GCA_041748995.1 Saprospiraceae bacterium
ATGATAATAATGAAAACAATCAGCGTATAACCTGCTATCAGTTTCCTTTGTCTCAATCCGGTCAAAAGTCCGATTAACATTAGTATCAAGACTATGCTATATTTAAAATCCAGCACACCCAGGGTGGCGGAACTATAAAAATTCTGGTATCGGAATGTTTCCGGATTAAATAATATCTGGCCTAAAACCCGGAAGGCTGATCTGCAATTCAAATCCAAATTTTCTGCAATATTCGTATTGAAAAATATCGTTGCCTGAGAAACTCCAGTCCCTTGCTGCCAGATCTGCCACCCTGTAGCAACCACGACCAGGGGTGTCATGATATAGAATAGTTTCTTGAATCCTGTCGAACCGATCATCTGCCGTCGATCGGCTTTATTAAAGACTTTTGACCATTCCACGTTCCATGCCAAAAACAATAACATAGCGGCAAGAGCCCCGATACCTATCGCTCGTGTTAAATAGGTCATCACAATCGCTGCAATAACAAGAAAATAATATTTCCATTGAAAATATTTACTCTCCTGATATTTGAGAATTAGAAGCATGCTGATAAGGGACCAGAAAAGATAGGGAGTTTCCGTCATCACATCGGTCGAATTACCAACCACATAAGGAGAAGTAATGCCAACAATACTCAAAAGAATAGCCAGGGCAAAACCCTGTCGCCGTTCATAAAATCGATACAATAGAAAAAAAATAGATACTGCAAGGAGACTTACCATCATCTTCATCTTCACTATATCCACGCCCCAGAGTTTATAAATCGGAGCCAACATGAGTGGCAGGCCAAGTGAGGCTAGTGTATTAGGAGTCTCTGAAGGAGTGTCAAGGCGTAGGGCGATTCCTCTTTCAACCAAAGACTTTGCAATAATTATATATTCAGCATTGTCTCCATTGGGTGACAATTCTTTTGTAAAGACGGCAACGTAGATGGTCCCGATTATTACAAAAGTCAGTAAAAAAATGATCCGGTCGCTACGCTGCATTTCCTGAGCGCCGATACAATACCTCCAACCAAAGTAACCGAAACAAAGGACAAGAAGTATGGAAATAATGTATTGGACAGTTACCAATCCCGCATTTACTGCAATCAGGGGATTTGTAAAATCAGGATTGCTGGCAAAGATCTCCAGAAAAACCACAAAGAGTGCACTGAAACCAACCACGTATAAAGCCGGCAACCATTTTGGGCTCCAAAACCTGGACATCCTCAATCTACTTGGTCTCGACTCCACTGCAGGAGTAGGTCGGGGATCTCTAATGACCTTCCGTTTCTTTCGCTTACTCATTTATGCATTGCATTAAATGGTAAATCACTCGTTGTTTCAGATGAAATCAACAACAAATTTACTCTTTTGTCCTCCTGATAGGTTGTATATGCTGATATTCGTGTCATTATCCAACTTTAAACCCGGATTATACATTAGATTATCTATTACGAGGTAATACTGCTGCAAATATGGGTACATAAGCCCTTTTTGATTCTCACCATGATGGTGACCATGTCTGCGAGTCAAAGCTGCTTGGAGCACCCGTCTTTATTGCAATTTTACCTCTCATTACGAAAACCCAATGAATAATCCCATCTAACTTGCTTTTAAGACCTTGTTATCCAGTCTTTTATACATAATAAAATCATTTGGATCTATTCCCAATCTTTTCATAGTTCTGGTCATGTTTGCGATGGCTTTTCTTTTGACA
>JBGTCB010000964.1:0-5578 GCA_041748995.1 Saprospiraceae bacterium
TAATATTTCTTACTTCCGGATCGATTAGATGCAACCTTGTCTCTCCTATGGTTGTCATTAATGTCAAATCAACTGAATATATTGAATCTGGTCATTACTAATGAAGAGTTGGTGGCAAGATGTCTGAAGGGTGACCGGAGGGCTCAGTTTGAAGTGTATCATGCCTATTCCAAAGCCATGTTCAACATCTGCTCACGGATGATGGGGAAAAGGGAGGATGCGGAAGATGTCTTACAAAATGCATTTGTCGATGTGTTCACTAAAATGCACACATACCGGAACGAGGCCACGTTAGGTGCCTGGATCAAGAGAATCGTGATCAATTGCTGTATCAATGAACTAAAGAGAAAAAAACTGCAGTTGGTTGAAGCAGATAGCAAAATCGAGGATGTGCAATTTGAAGACTATGAAGAGAATTTTGACCAGGAAGATCTGCCAAGAATTAAAAATGCAATCAGATTGCTACCTGAAGGATATAGAGTAGTTTTTACCCTATACCTATTGGAAGGATATGACCATGGTGAAATTAGTGAAATATTGGGAATTACTGAAGGAGCCTCAAAATCTCAATATAGCCGGGCACGGCAAAAATTATATCAAATACTGACTCAAAAGAGTAAAACAGGATGAATGGAAAAGATCGTTTAGAAAAGTTTATCATCGAACATCGGGATGCATTTGACGATGAAAGACCCTCCTTAAAAGTTTGGGCAGATATCGAAAGGCAATTAAAAAAGCAATCGAAGATGTCAGGCAGGCGCCTGTGGCTATGGTCGGTGGCTGCTTCATTACTTCTGATTTTGGGGATGTTGCTGGGGATGCTTGCGTATCCAAAATTATATGAGTATCAGCAATTGCAGGTCTTCAATCAATCGGAAGATTTTATTGGAATAGAAGGGTATTTTAACGACGAGGTTGAAGCATTATTTATGCAATTAAAGGGAGATGCCCAGGCTAAAAGTATAGAAGATGAATTGAGTAAAATTGATAATCAGATCGAACGATTGAAGATCGAACTGATACACTCACCCAAAAACTCTAAGGAAATCCTGCTCCAGGCTATCATTGAGTCCTTTGAGACAAAAGTTAATCTCCTGGAAACAGCTATTAAAAGAAAGAAAGAAGTCAAAAATTTAAACAATGGAATTCAACATATTTAAACCGATAAAATATCATCTTACCTTATTGGTATTTTTGATGTCTATATCTGCTTTCGCAGAAAAAAGTGAATATACGAAAACATATACCAAGACCTATAGTCTTGCCGATGGAGGAAAAGTGAATATCGAAAACATGCATGGCAGGGTCAATATTAACACCTGGAATAAGTCAGAGGTCTATATCAAAGTAGTGATAACCGTAGATGCTTCCAGTGAACGAAAAGCCGAAGAAGATTTTAATCGGATCAATATCGATTTTTCCAATGATACCAGGTATGTAAGTGCCAAAACCACGATCAACACCAAAAAATCGAATTGGTGGTTTATTCAAAGCTGGTGGGATGACAATGACGTTCGGATAGATTACGAAGTTTCCATGCCTGCCAATGCAAAACTCGAGCTGACTCATAAATATGGTAACGCAGATCTGGGTAGTTTTTCAGGAGATGTTTTTGTAAGCCAGAAATATGGTGATCTGTCGATTGATGAGGTAGCCGGATTCTTGGATTTGGATCTGGCATATGGGAATGCATCGGTGGCGAAAGCTAATAATAGCAGCATTAAAGTAGCTTATTATAAGTTACGAATGAACGACGCCAATACAATCACGATCAATTCAAAATATTCCCAGGTACATATCGAAAGTGCGAATGAAATTATTTCGGAATCTTCCTATGATGGTTATCATCTGGGTGATATTGGAAGAATGTCTAATGAAGGAAAATATGATAATGTGGAAATTGACAAAATTGAACAACTGGATATTAATACAAAGTATACAAAGGTCAATTTACAGTATCTGGTTAGACAATTGAAAGCAGAGATGTCATATGGCGGACTGGAAGTCGATCGCCTGGACAATGGCTTTTCCGAAATTAGTATCACCAGTCGCTATACAGGTCTGGAAATTGATGCTTCTGAGGCAACTAATTATAAAATAGATGTCCAGGGAAAATATACCGGAGTCAAAATACCTACGAATCTGACAACCTCGAGAGACCAACGGGAAAACAACAGTATAACTGTAATTGGCCATCATGGATCGTCTTCCGCTCAAGCATCTATTCGGGTTAGGGCTGAATATGGCGGTCTCAAAATTCTTTAACAGATTCAGAATGAAGTCTGGTCAACGGGCTCTAAACTTATTTGTATCTTTTCCGGCATAATAATGCCATTCTTAACATGCGAATCAAGTTTTGTGGCGCTGCCCGGACGGTGACCGGTAGTGCCCACCTTATTACTCTGGACAGTGGTTATACTATACTCCTGGACTGCGGTCTTTATCAGGGCAATGCCCGCGAAATGGAGGATTTTAACAACAAATGGTATTTTAACCCTGGAACACTTGATTGTGTCGTTCTTTCTCACGCCCATATAGATCATTCTGGTCGATTGCCTAAGCTTGTCAGGGATGGGTTTAAGGGTGAAATATATACAACCCATGCAACCCGCAGTCTATGTGCAATCATGTTGCTAGATAGTGCAATTATACAGGAAAGAGATGCAGAATATGCTAATAAAAACTTGAGGAAAAGAGGTAAAAAAGGTGTGCAGAAGCCTCTTTATGTATCACATGATGTAGCAGAAACCATGAAAGTTTTCTGTGGAGTACCATATGACAGATGGTTTAGGATTCACGACTCGGTAGAAATCCAATATCGGGATGCCGGTCATATTTTAGGTAGTGCCAGCGTCACTTTAAAAATCAGGGAACATGGCAAGGAGATTCTCTTTGGATTTTCCGGTGACATTGGTCGACCCGATCGACCGATCTTGAGAGATCCTCAGCAAATGCCTGAATTGGATTATCTGATTTGTGAATCTACTTACGGTGACCGGGATCATATCAGTAAACCGGAAGAAACCGATAAACTGCTTCATATCATAAAAGAGACCTGTCTTGAAAATAGGGGTAAAGTAATCATTCCTGCATTTAGTGTAGGTCGTACGCAGGAAATCGTCTATATTCTTGACCAGTTTGAAAATGCGGGAGTTTTGCCCCATGTGCCGGTTTATGTCGATAGTCCGCTGGCGGTCAATGCCACGCAGGTGTATGGTGCTCATCCCGAGTGTTATGATAACGAACTCAATGAGTACATGCTCACGGATGACAATCCTTTTGGATTTAATAATCTGACATACGTGCGAAACGTAGAAGTTTCCAAAGCGTTGAATACCTCGGAAGAACCCTGCATTATCATTAGTTCTTCTGGCATGATGAATGCAGGCAGAGTGCGACATCACCTTTATCATAATATTGATCAGTCAAAGAATACTTTCCTCATCGTTGGTTATTGCGCACCCAGCACCCCTGGGGGTATGCTCCTTGCCGGTATTAATGAGATAAAGCTTTATGGAGAAGTTAAACAGGTACGGGCAAAAATTGAACGTATGGATTCCTTCTCCGCTCACGGTGATCGGAATGAAATGATTGATTTTGTGAGAAATCAAACCAGATTAAAAAAAATATTCCTTGTACACGGTGAATATGAACCTCAAGTTTCGTTTCGTTCTCTACTAGATAGAAACTTTCATGTGCCTGTTGAAATACCTTCTTTGGGCCAGGAGTTTGTTTTAAGTTAGAACGTCGATATTAAAATTTGTCACGAAAAATATTACTGTTTATCACCCTGGTCTTGCTTGCTTCCTGCCTTCGGGTGGATCAGCTGCCGGATATTGAGTTGGAGGATACCTCATCTTTTCTCGCCTTTCCGCTGGTTATGATTCATATACAATCAGATGACCTGATCGCTGAACTGCAGAAGGAAACGGATATCCGTCTGACAGATGAACAATTATTCGCTGCATATTTCAGATCGGATCCATTTATCCAAAGCAAACAGGATCTGTTTCCGAAAACCACTTTTGGATTTCCCATACCGATCTTAGACTCGGTGGTTTCTATTCCCGTCCCTATCCTTGGGGAGATTGCCTTGAATAAAGGTATCCTTAAGGGAGACCAATTGATATTTGTTTTTAACTCGGCAGAGATGACAGATGTATCTCTCCAGGTGACAATACCTCAGCTTTCCAGGGATGGTAATCCTTTTGTGGCAGATTACACAATCCCATTTGATGGTAATCCACCCAGCAGTATTACTACTCCACCTCAAGATCTCAGTGGTTTTACCGTGGATTTTTCTGGCGCTGTCCTTACCCTCAAATACGATGCCCGCACCACAGAAGGAACAAGAGTGATTCTGCCATTATCGTTTGCCCAGATTACGGCCTTTGATTTTTCCTATTTGGAAGGATCTATTAGCAGCAGCACCATCGCTACTGGCTTGCAACACATCGACATCGATATTCAAGACACACTCATAGATGGTGAATATCGGTTTGAAAACCCCAAAATTCACTTTGATATCGCCAATAGTTTTGGGATACCCATTGGCATCAAAGTTAAGGAGGTCTATATTATCGGTAATGATCTGCAGCCCCAACCACTCATTAGTGAGCTTTTTGATGAGATCATTGACTTGCAATTTCCCGGTTTTGACCAGATGGGTCAGGTAATCACTGATCGTATCACTTTTGACATGACTAACTCGAATATTGATGAACTGGCTCAGGACAATATCGTGTCAATTGATTATAACCTTGACATTATAATCAATCCGGAAAACCAGGAAGAATCACAATTTTTTGTACTGGATACGAGTAAAGCGGTCATTACTGCAGAGGTTGAGCTGAGTTTTGATGCCAGGATCAGCAATATACAAATAGAGAAAACAGTGGCGATTGATCTCGAAGCCCTCGATTCATTGTCCTATCTGAGAATAAAACTAGTAGCAGAAAACGGAATTCCCCTTTCTTTTAGTCCTACTATAATATTGCTGGATACACTGACTCAAAGAACGATATCCTTATCAGAAACCAATGGTATTATTATTGAGTCCGCCCTTGTGGATGTTGGTGGCAATCTAATTTCGGCATCAGAAAATGTGTTATACTATACGGTTGACGAAGAGCAAATAAAAGAAGCAGCAACGATGAACCAACTTAAATTGATCTTAACAATTCAATCACCTCTGGAAGGAGAGATACCGGCAAAAATAAAAAGCGGGCAAGGTATAGAAGTAAGGATCGGAGCGGAGGCAATACTATACTAATGCGAATTGTAATCGTCATTGCATTATGTTGCGGATTTTCCAGCTGGAGCGTTGGTCAGGCAGAATTGTCTATGTTGGGATCACCGATTATCATGCAGACAGATCTGTATAATCCTGCCAGGTTTCATCAGGAAGGTTGGCACCTGGGCTTCCCAAGCCTTCTGTACAATGTATTTCACACCGGCCCCGGATATCGCGAACTATTTGATCGCAACAGCAGTAATGTACCGGTCCTGAAAATCAGCTCCCTTAGGTCGAGTTTACAGCCTGTCAACTTACTTGTTTCAGATTTCCGGGTTCAAACTT
>JBGTCB010000965.1:0-3707 GCA_041748995.1 Saprospiraceae bacterium
CCAAAGAATTTTTCAATAATTTCCTGATTGGATCTTTGGAAAGGAGTCCCGTCTGAATCAAGAAATTCGTGATCGAGGAAATCTATATTTTTTAGACACCGGCTGGGAATATAACTTCCTGTCCCGTTTATTACACTATATATGGTCTCGTTCATTTCCTTTTTCAAAAGTTTTGTATTTCCTGATCTTCTGAGCGAACATCACACATTATCTGCATAAGGTTGAGTAATCTCAAATTTACGAGCAGAAAATGTCTTTGATGATTTAATCTTCATATGCCAATAACTCCTCAACACCTACAATTATTCGGTGGATTCAGTTCAATTTCCGGCAGTGTTTGTATGATTGATCTCAGTGGCCAATATACTAAATTTCACTTACCTGATCAAAGTCAGGCGGGAAACGAAGCCTTCTATGGAATAATATTACTGAAGACCTCTGGAAAAATGCCCTTCTATGGCATTTAAATGGGGATCCCAGGCGCTGATACATACATAAGTTCTACGCATTGGGCCGGTAGGTGCTTTTGCCGGGTATCCTGGTTCGAATGCTGAGCAGGTAGGAGCCACAGGTTACATATAATGTTCGCAAATCCTTACCCCCAAAAGTGCAATTGGTGATTGTATCTTCCGGAGTCTCACGAAAGGCAACAAGGTTTCCTCCCGGTGAAATCACGTGGATTCCCGGTCTGGTGTCGAGGGTTTCGGAAGTGCCCCTGGGTTGATGAAGACCGGCTGCCACGTAAAGGTTTCCCTCTTCATCAATGCACATACCATCACCACTACGGCCGGGATAGAAGTCAATGAGCGTACGGGGGTTACTGATGGTCCCTTCTCCGCTGAGATCAAAAGTTAAAATCTTGCGGTGATGATCAGCGGCAGGATGGGCTTCAATCAGATAAAGTGTTTTGGCGTCAGGTGAAATAACGATGCCGTTTGGCATGTGTATTTGCGGTTCAGCTAACAATTGGAAGACCTGACCATCCGGATCCACCCGGTAGACGGATCGCATATTTTGTTTTTCGGGATCCGGTTGATCGGTTCTGGATGAGAAATAAATTCTTCCCTGGTTATCAAAATCGAGATCGTTCGGAGTCTGAATCGCTTTTCCATTATATTCTTCTGCAATGGTGTTTTTCTGACCATTTTTGATATCTATCTGCACGATTTTTCCACTGCTCCCTTCACAAGCCAGGAGATCTCCGTTCAACAAAAATCTCAATCCATTAGCCTGGTTCGATTGGTCACTAAAAACCGTAAGTTTTTTGGAGAAGGGATTCCATATCACAATCTTTTCTGTCCGGATATTGGTGAAATAGACCTGACCCATCCGATCGACCGCAGGTCCTTCAGTGAAAATGCCGGTGTCATGAATTCGGGTTTCGGTCTTTACCTTTCCGAGATAACGCCTGGTTTTTAATCCCTGATATCGATTAGTATCGTTTTTTGCCCGGTGTTGGGGCATGACAAAAGGCATGCTCATCGTCAGACCAAACCTGCCTATGGATTTCAAAAAGCGTCTTCTTGATCGGTGATCTTTCATCAATAGCGTCTAAAATAATGATAAATTACAAAAAATGGTTCTCAAAATCAATTTGTTCATGAACGATCCGACTTGTCGGGCGAGGTGCAGTGCACCTCGAAGTGAAAAGAACCGCGTCAGCGGGTGGGATTGGGTTCGGAAAATGCGTCGCGGCTTAATACATGGTAACAAGAGAAGGAACCGAGACTATTTGCATCATTTCCGAAATACCTGATACTAAGGACGGTTTCTTTTCGCCATCTCTTCATCATCGAAATCCTTTTATAGCTACGGCTATACGCAGTTTCGCTTCTTCGACCTGACAAAAAACAATCTCGTCCATAATATCATTTACTTCAGAAACGATGCAATTAGCAAGTAGAATTCCAATATGCGAACCATCAGATACCCTTAGAACGACCATGGATTAGAGAAGCCGCATTTTTCGAGCTGAAGGGAATGAGCCGGCAAAGCACGTTAGGAAAGGTGCCCTTTTTTGGTCTCCGAGGGCCATAGCTTATGGCGACGAGACGTTCGTTTTTTGGGCACGCAAATAATGAACAAAAAGATCATATATATGAATGTTATTTTTTATTGAAAAACGTTTTAAACGTTTAGTACCGAAAAATATGATATAATATGGAAAAGTCGATGATGAACCCTGCTCCCAGTGAATGGATTGGAGATGATTCAGACTTCTAACCTGAAATGCCTATTTTTAATGCGGACTCTGTTTTTCTCCGATAATCAAATGTTAAGCAAATTTTTCAAATTATGAGATTTCTGATAAATATTCTTTTACAGGGCGTGCTAGTTTATTTGACAGCTTACCTTTTGAGTGGAGTGAGTGTCGCAAATTATACCGATGCCCTCATGGCGGCGGTTGTTTTGGCGTTGGCCAACACTTTTATTAAACCGATCCTGACTCTCCTAACTCTGCCGATTACCATACTTACACTGGGCTTATTTCTCTTCATTGTGAATGGTCTTATAGTGCTTTTAGTAGATGCTCTGCTTCCGGGATTTGAAGTAGCCGGCCTCTTGTGGGCAATTCTTTTTTCCATTATTTTTTCCATATTTAATGGCCTTTTTATGAGATATAATGATTGAGTAAAAAATCTGTCCTGGTGAGGCCACATATCCTCCTGGGAGGCTGTTAGTCAGTACAGGTAGGCACAACAGATTTAACGAAGTCCCGGGAGTTTCGTTAAAATCAAGATCGGTTATCGCACCTGATTCGGGTTTAGCATTCCACCTGCTGGGATTTGAGAGAATTGGTTCGTGAGCTTTTGTATCTTTCGGGCTCCAGCTTTGAAGCCGGGCTCTGCTATCATAAATTTTAGAACCAAATACCGGGGAGCGACGGGTCCTGCGGTACCGTTTACAAACATTATGGTCAGTAACCCAGCATGCGGGAAATTGTGAAACTTGGAACAATTTTGTTCCTCTTTTTTTTGGTTGGCAAAAGTTATGGACAAGAGCTTGGAGATTTCAGGCTTGATTTCCAGACGGATAATACCACGCTGAAGCAATTTATCAGACAACTTAATTCGCAAATACCCGGTATTGTCTATTTTCCGGCAGAATATGGAAATGTAACCATTAATGCGGAGCGTCAAACGAATGTGACTCTGGATGATTTATTGAAAATCGTGCTTAACCCACATAAACTTGATGTATTCTTTCACCGCAATAGTCTTGCTGTTATAGCACCCAGGGAGGATATGATCCGGCGCTACACTGCAAAATATTATCAGGTTTTGGAAGAGAGTATTGAAGCTTCCAAAAACGATGGTGACAAGCGAATTGTATTGGGTAGCATAGACAAAATTGATTTATCCGGTGAAACGCAGATTACCGGCTTTGTACGCGATGCTGAAACATCAGAGGTTGTCATCGGTGCTACCCTGACATTAGAAGATGAACAAACAGGAACCGCTACTGAAACCGATGGTTCTTATTCCCTCTCGATGAAATCGGGAGATTATATCCTTGTGGTGCAATATGTAGGATATCAGGTCCAAAGGATACCTGTCAAAGTGATCAGTTCGGATACATTGGATATCGATTTGGAGCGATCGACTGTATTATTGGATGAAGTACTGGTTCAGGCAAAGGCGAGGGATGTAAATGTGCAGAGCACTCAGATTGGTGTTTCAAGAGTTACCACCAAAGACATTGAAAAG
>JBGTCB010000966.1:0-5014 GCA_041748995.1 Saprospiraceae bacterium
GTAGACAACGAGGTGATCATTGATGCGGAACTGGAGTATGTAAGGGTAGGTGACTTTGCAGTCGTTGAAATAACCGATGCCACCGAATATGATCTTCATGCAAGGGTACTATAAAAATTTTTCATGAACACATTGATTGACAGTCTTGAAAATCCGGTCAGACAATCCATCATACTCTTGACGCTCAACCTGGTTGGACAACTCCTGGTTTTTGTCTTTTACAAACAAGAGGAGCAAGTTGCCAATTTTTCATCCTGGATTATTTCTGCGTCGTTTCTCCTTCTATATGCTTTTTTCACATCGGTCTATCTGCTGAAAACGGACAATGTTTCGATCTATGTACGTAATTCTCTTTATGGATTTCTGATTTTATTAGTTGTGGGTTTTGGATTGGCTACCGCCTTTTCGCAAATAAGTCCTGATGAAAAACGTTCCGTACGGTGGATCATGTTTATGATCATTTTTTCTTATTTTGTATTTTTGACAATAGCATTTTTTATGCGTAAAATCATCGAATATGCCCAGGGTCAGGATACGGAATCTAAATCTTAATAGCATGCGTACCCTTTTATCACTAGTTATTGCTTCCATCTTTTCCTGCACCGGTAATTCACAGGTTGCCAACCAGAAAGATATGCCGGAACTGGAATCGTTCGCTTTTGAAAAGATGAAAAAACCAGATAGGGAATGGAAGAAACAACTCAACGAACAAGAATTCTATGTGTTACGGGAGAAAGGTACTGAGAGAGCATTTACCGGACCTCACTTAGACAATAAAAAAGATGGGCTATATCTTTGCCGTGCTTGTCAGTTGCCTTTGTTCAAATCGGAGACAAAGTTCGAATCGGGTACAGGATGGCCGAGTTTCTACAGCCCAATGTACTCAAATACGGTTGCTGAAGAGTCTGACCATGCTTTT
This sequence comes from Saprospiraceae bacterium, assembly GCA_041748995.1. Lineage (GTDB taxonomy): Bacteria > Bacteroidota > Bacteroidia > Chitinophagales > Saprospiraceae > JABDMH01. The sequence goes on from JBGTCB010000966.1 coordinate 920, forward strand.
GGAATGACCCGTACCGAGGTATTATGTGCCCGTTGTGGTGGACATCTTGGCCATGTTTTTGATGACGGTCCGGCACCGACCGGTCTTCGATACTGTATTAATGGGGTGTCACTGGAATTTCAGGAGAAGGACGATCAGTAATCTATTCACGGAAGAGTTCCCAACTAAAACATTGCTGTCCATTGAAGTTGCTGGAGATTTGAATATGGTGATTCATCTGCAATCACGTAAGCAAGCTCTTTATTTAACAAACCATGGTTGATCGCTATAAGACAATAGCGTCTCCTGCCTCGGGTCTTTACAAAGAGAAAGGATCAAAATTCATCGGCAATGCCAGCCCGGTTTCTACCACAGGCGAAGCGATGGAGTTTGTAGAACAAGCGAAGAAGGAACATCCGAAGGCCAGACATCACTGCTATGCTTATCGAATCGGACCTGATAAGATCACCTATCGATTTAATGATGACGGCGAACCATCCGGCACAGGAGGCAAACCCATTTTAGGTCAGATTGACGCCTTTGAACTAAGCGATGTTGTCGTGGTTGTTTCCCGATATTTTGGTGGTAAATTGTTAGGAGCTGCAGGCCTGACTATGGCATATAAACTGAGTGCTTTCGAAGCTTTGACACAAGCCAGCGTGGTTGAGAAGGAACTGCAAGCACAATATCGGGTGGATTTTCAATATGAAGTCATGGGCACGTTGATGGATGCGCTAAACCGCTATCAGGCGATTCTGGTCAGTCAGGAATTTAGCGAGCAACCCTATATTATCTTTAATTTGCCACTGTCCCATAATCCGCTGATACTTGATTTCATTATTGCTCATACCTTAGGTATCTATCCGGAGGAAATAGGGGGTCAACGCCGTTTTGAAAAAATGGAGATCCAACCTGTTCTTTAGAAAAGAAAAACTGTCAGTTTCGGTCCGGTACCAACGAATAAGGACACGGTTCGGAGAAAAAGGCGTTATTATTTCCAATCGCCGACCACATTACTTTATATTTGCAAAATTTAATATCAGTTGTGAGCGAAACACTGGAACAGTACGACCGGGAAGCTGGGAAATGCAGGGATATATTCAGCAAGAAGATGCTTGACTATGGAACCTCCTGGCGAATACTACGCCTGTCTTCCCTGGCAGACCAGCTATTTATTAAAGCCCGGCGTATACGAACACTGGAGGAGGGAGTCGAGGCCAAAATAGATGATCCCATACTATCTGAATATGTAGGACTCGTTAATTATTCGCTGATGGCCCTGATCCAACTGGAACTTGGTTCATCAGAAGAGGTAGTGGATGGATCAAAATTGCAGGGATCTTATGACGAATATTTGCAACAGGCACGTAATCTTATGATTGCAAAAAATCACGACTATGGAGAAGCCTGGCGCCTTATGCATCGTCATTCGCTTACAGATCTTATACTCATGAAAATTTTACGTGTTAAACAAATCCTTCATAATGAAGGTCAGACCGTGGTTTCCGAGGGACTTGATGCTAATTTTATGGATATGATTAATTATGCTCTTTTTGCTATGATCAAATTGGAAGAAGAGAAACAAAATACACCGGTTGCATGAATTTGACAACACTGCTTATTACTATTGGTGCAATTGCCTTTATTTTAACCCTGGTTGTTAATGTCCTGTTCAGGCCTCAGAAAAGCTGGTTGATGACCTTCCTGCAGAATTTTACCGGTGTCCTCTTTATATTTTCCGGGTTCGTCAAGGCTATTGATCCGCTGGGGACTGCCTATAAAATGGAGCAGTATTTTGGCGAATTTCAACATACGTTTAGCGATACTTTTTTATCTTTTTTATCTCCGCTATTTCCCTGGCTTTCTCTCAATTCGACGATTTTTGCGATCATCATGATCGTATTTGAAATAGTACTGGGTCTGATGTTGCTCCTAGGCAGTAAACCCAGGTTTACCTCCAGGGCATTCCTTTTACTGGTACTATTTTTCACCTTTCTTACGGGCTTCACCTTCCTTACGGGTTATGTTCCATCTGGTGTCAACTTCTTTTCCTTCAGTGAATGGGGAACTTATGATGCCCTTCAAATGAAAGTGACCGACTGTGGTTGTTTTGGAGATTTTCTGAAAATTGAACCGAAGATCTCTTTTTATAAAGATTTAGCCCTCCTTGTTCCTGCCCTGTTTTTTGTTTTCCGGTACAAGGATATGCATCAATTATTCACCTCACAACATCGGGGCATCATTATCACGGTGCTCGGCATTGGTCTCACTTTTTATTGCATAAATAATGCCTATTGGAATTTACCTCATACCGATTTTCGTCCTTTTAAAAAGGGAGTTAATATTCGGGAACAAAAACAACTGGAAGAGGATGCTCAAGCCAAGCGGGAAGTGATCAGCTATACACTGAAAAATAGATTAACGGGAAAATACGTTGAATTACCATATCAGCAATATCTAACAGAATTTAGTTCCTACCCAAAAACAGATTGGGAGGTCGTAGAAACCAAAATGACCGAATTAGAAGTGCCGGAGACTAAGATTTCTGACTTTATGATTTATGGACCTTCCGACGATGATGTGACCGAACAGATATTGAGCAATCCGAACCCTTATTTTCTATTGATCTGTCACAAGCTGTATCATGATGGTAGCCGGCAAATAACCACTGATTTTATCGATTCGATACAGGTTCCGGTTGACACCACTATCCTGTTGGGAGATACCGTGATCAGCTATCGGACCGAGACGACCAAACATCAGGAGACCCAGACCAGTTATGATTGGGATCTGGCATTTCTGGATCGATTTAAAGAGATTGTGATTCCTTTTACCCAGGCCGCCGCAGCAGAGGATGTGAAGAGTATCATTGTGATAGGAGGTGCTGATAGTCAAATGATCAACGATTTTAAACTGGCGGTCGGTATCGATTTTACTGCGTGTTCCGCAGATGACATTCTTCTGAAAACGATCGTTCGGTCAAATCCGGGAGTTCTCCTTATGCAGGATGGGAAAATTTTAGATAAGTGGCATTATCGCCATTTGCCGTCTTTTGAGGAGGTGAAAATGACATATTTTAAGTAAGTATTTATCTGTGCAAAACATAAAAAGTTGTTTATTTGCAACCATCTTGAAAAAGTCCGTAGAGGTCGTTTGAATTATTTGACATGCTAAGTAGAAGGAATATTCGTATTAAGGTGCTTCAGGCCCTATACATGATTGGCCGTGATCCGGAGCTTGATACAGAGTACGCGCTGAATTTCTACCGGCAAGCGTTAGATCGGTCTCAGGAGCTTTACCTGTTCAACCTGCTCAATCTGATCAAAACTGCAGAGCTGGCTATTGAAGACACTGAACGCAAGGCAAGTAAGTATCTTCCCAGTGAATCCGACAAGAAGTTCACTGCAAAATTATATACGAATTCGGCGATGCAGGCACTGATAAAGGAACCGGACTTGCAACTGGTATTTAAGAAAAAAGGTATCGATAGTCTTATTCAGGAAGACACCGTCAGAAAATATTATAAGAGTTTTGCCAAAAGCGAGGAATATAAGAATTATGTTCTCAACGAGAAAGGCAATGAGAGCGATCGTCAGATTTTGTTGGAACTCTATAAGCATCTTACCAAGGAGGAGCTGTTTGAAGAGACGATGGATGATTATTTCCCCACCTGGGAAGATGATAAATCACTGATCGTTGGTGCTGTCAAAAAGACAATCAAAGCACTTCCTGAGTCACCTGAGCTTTTTCGTACGTTTAGACCTGACTATGAGGCGGGAGTTGAATTTGGGGAAAATCTTCTGATTCAGGTTATCGAGAAGGACAATGAATATGAAAAACTTATCTCCCCCGCACTAGACAACTGGGAAGTTGACCGGGTAGCCAATATCGATATGATTTTGCTGAAGATGGCCATTTGTGAGTTCATGATTTTTCCTTCGATTCCTACCAAAGTGACGTTGAACGAATATGTCGAATTGTCCAAAGTCTACAGCACCGATAAAAGCAAAGATTTTATCAATGGGATTCTCGATAAATTAATGAAGGATTTGTACGATCAGGGAGCTATCAAAAAGACAGGCCGTGGCCTGACAGAATAAGACGTGCAATGAGGGA
>JBGTCB010000967.1:0-1896 GCA_041748995.1 Saprospiraceae bacterium
AACCTGGATCTGCTCTCCGGGAGCACCCAGATCCACATTCTTTTTACCAAACCCACCCACCGCCAGTTTGTCCTGCTGATCGGTGTTTGTGACAATAATCAGGTAATCGCTGGAACAATCACTGGGTATATCCCCAAATACATCGGTGTTGACCTGATCATTTTCCGTAGAGCCAACACTTAAAATTCCGACCTCTCCCAGATCGTTGTACATGTTGCACATAATCTGAAAATCTGCTTCAAACAGTCCTTCATGGCCCCAGGAGCTGTTTACCGCAACAACATAAGCGCCCTTTGCTCCATTGGTATCGTTGTATCTCTGGCGTAGGGTCCGAATATATTCATAGCCCTCTACCGCAAGAGCCTGATCTTTCTCGACGGAACTGATGATCAACAACCTGACAGTCCAATTGACGCCGGCCAATCCGATACCGTTATTACTATTGGCTGCTATCACACTGGTTACTGCTGTACCATGATAATCGGGATCTTCACCGTGTTTGTCATCACCTGTATCGAGATTTAATCCGGCATAATCATCTTTATATCCATTTTGATCATCGTCAAAACCATTATTGGGTATTTCATCCCGGTTGTACCAGATCAGATTTTGCATATCCTCATGCTCCTGATCAAAACCAAAATCAAAAACTGCAATGACGATGGTATCACCGCAGGGAGTCAGGCCACCGGTGGTTCTTTCCCAAAGGTTCTTTAACCCGATTTTTTCAAGATTCCACTGTTGGCTGAAGAGAGGGTCGTTGGGTGAAATATTTCCTCCCCGCGGTTTCAGTTTATAATTCAGGGAAACAGTTTCTACTGCCGGATCCTGCTCCAGAAGGGTTTTGCTTCTCCGCATTTCATCCACCGATTCGTAGGAAAATTTATAGATGGATTTCCGGGGTGATATCATACGAATATCCGATCGATCCTGATAGCTTCTCCGGTGCGAATTTATAACATGTTGATACGGGTGGCCATCACGGAATTTTACCAGGATGGAAGTCGGTGTGTCAATGGAATTCTGTGCTTGTGCAGGCTTAATCAGACAACTGGCAAAGAAAAGGAGCAAGAATATAATTCGCCTAGTCATATCTTCATTATTTATCATACATAAAGATAAATCTTATAACCAATAACCAGATAATATATGATTACTTCTGGTCAACGATAGCCAGCTGATTGACCCCATTGTATGCCAATCGTTTGATATTTCGAATACCGTTTTGCTCCAGGTTGGCTATTTCCTGCCATTGATTGGTACTCAGTGGATCCAAATGATAAAGTTTACCACCCTGTCCCATCAGAATTGAATCATCACTGAGGATCGTGAAGTCCTCCGATCCTGGCAATGTTTTCTTAATAATTTCACCGGTAAAAGAAATTGGATTGATTTTTTTTAGAAACCAGTAATCTTGAGAAAATTTATGTACATAGACCAGCTGCCCATTCTTTAATACCTGGAAGCATCTGCCAATATTGCCGGAAATAAATTTTTTTTCACCCGTAACACGATTGACCAAAGAGAGTTTATTAGGGTTGCCCAGTTCAAAGATTGCCACCCAACCGTCAGTCATTTCACAAAAGTAGCCGACATTTTTTATATCCTTAAGGAAAGGACGACCTCCTCCGGACCGGTCGATAGGATACTGCCATAGGATCTGATTGTCATCATTATTAACCTCGACAACTACACAGTTAATCCACTGATTGTCTTGCCGGCTTGGGGTAGGAGAGTACTCACGGTCGGCAGTACGGGTGATCCTGGTGATATTCTTTGATCGAAGATCCAATTGATATATATCTGTATTTAATAGCTCTTCTTCAGCGCCTACAGTTGCAACCAAACTATAAGTTCCTGTAAATGACGGTTGATTGTTGTATCCATTTTTATTAA
>JBGTCB010000968.1:0-3596 GCA_041748995.1 Saprospiraceae bacterium
CCTGTCTTTTCCTAACTCTTCATTTTCGATCGCCTCCCTGGCGAAATCGAATACCAGGGTATTACCAAAAGGAGTAGCGGGTAGCAAATTATAGGGTGTGTTGGCAATTCCAAATCTGGATAGTCCACTGATCTTTTTGAAGTCGTAGGGAAATGAAGCCTTTTCGGTGTGGGGGAATGCCCTCTCGAAGGGTTTGTCATCCGGTAGACTCTCATCATATTGATCGATAGGTAATAGAGGATCCCAAACCTGTGTCATATACTGATCAACCAATGCCCGGGAATTGAAGGTCGAAACCCAGGCCGGCAATTCTTTCATATAAAAGTCGCTGGTAATAAATCGACCATTGGTATTATCATACCAGTAAGCTCCATCCGGATGCTGGCCAAGCGCTAGTATCGCTCCCCGATCTTTGAGAGAAATACCAATGGTTTTAGCCCGGTTGTTGGTTGCCAGTTTCAGCTGATCCGCCAGCGTGGTTGATAATAGTCGATGAGGCGACATCTTTCCTGCGTGTGAATCGGAGCCAATGGTATTCGCAGAGGCATCACCCGCACAATAGACATAATCTTTTGCCGAACGATCGTACCATTCGTTGCTGATGATGCCATGGATATTGGGACTGGCACCGCTATAAATACTGGCATGCCCAGGGCCGGTATAGGTTGGTGCGTATTGATAGTGTCCATCATGAATGACATAGCCTTCTCTCAGCAGCCTTTTAAATCCTTTATCATTATAGTCGGCCCAGTACCGGTACAGATAATCGTAGCGCATCTGATCCACCACGATACCTATCACCAGTTTCGGGGCTTCCTGGGCTTGCACGATATTCAAGCTGATGACGATCGTGAGAGCCATGAGGGATAATTTAATTACTGTCATTCGTCAAAAATCGATTTTAGGTATTACTAATATGTAAATTATTTAAAAACTTTCCGTGAGAAGACTCAATGGACTGTACATCAAAAATCCTTCTAACCAAAAAGTAGCACCTCAATGACCCGGGATCTGTCTTCTATCCGGGGGCGGCCTTACTTATCGGTGGGAACTTATTATCTTCAATATAACAAGTCTCCGATGAATAGTTTCAAAATAGTCATTCCCATGAATTTAATAGCCCGGAAAGTCCTTTATCCTGCTCTGCTTATTTCATTGATCTACTTTAACGCATGCTCTCCACCATCGAAAGAAAGTGACAACCTGATCGTCCGGGAAAATGCGCTGGAAGGTAGTTTAGACTGGCAGCTAACCAAAGTGCGGACTGATACCTGTGGGATCACAGAACCGTTTGTCGAAACCACCTTTTGCCGCACAAAAGACATTGAAGGTTACGTCTCACATACCAGTATTTTGCCGGGCGAAACACTGGAGTTTTTTATTTCGACAGATCCGGTGGATAGTTTCCGGTTATCTGTCTATCGCCTTGGATATTATGGTGGTATGGGTGGTCGCCTAGTAAAAGAAATGGGAATATTTGCAGGGAAAGTTCAGCCCACACCAGAAGATGGTGATAACAACCTGATTGAATGTCAATGGGAATCAGATTTGAGTCTCGTAATTCCTGAGGACTGGCTCAGCGGGGTATATCTGGGAAAACTGACCACCTTGCAGGAGGGCTGGCAAAGTCACGTCATTTTTATCGTCCGGGATGAAAGAGAGGCTGATCTTATGTTTCAATGCTCCGATCTCACCTGGCAGTCTTATAACCGTTGGCCAGCCTGGCGTTCTTCGTACGATGGAGAGGCGGACTGGGGCTATACACCCTGGTATACCGGTGCCGGTCCTGAAGTCGGATTCGATCGTCCGTATACCTTCTATATGAATCACCTGCCGGTGTATCTTGATGCCTCGGTTAATGGCTCAGGGGAGTTTTTATTGTGGGAATTTCCGTTGGCTTTCTGGCTTGAAAAAAATGGGTATGATGTCACCTATATTTCGAATCTGGATACCCATCGTGAGGGTAAAAAACTGTTGAGAGCAAAGGCGTTCTTGTCCGTGGGCCATGATGAATACTGGACCAGAGAAATGTATAACCATGTGACAGCTGCCAGGGATTCAGGGATGAATATTCTTTTTTTAGGCGGAAATTCGCTATCCGGAGAAATTTACCTTAAACCATCAAATGCCGGAGTTGCGGACCGGGTATTCGGAAGAATAGAACGTTTCCGCGATGAAGATCTGTTGATGGGTGCCAAATCTTATGGCGTTGGTCTGGCAGACTGGATATGCACCGCTCCGGATCATTGGATGTTTGCCGGTACAGATATGAAGGAAGGTGACCGGATACCGGACCTCGTAGGATGGGAGTTCCATGGTTATCCTCTTCCAGCTATAGAAGGTCTTGTGGTGGTAGCAGAAGGCAGTCTTGCGGGTGCCGAAGAAGATCATCGTTATGCAGCAACCTATTATGAAGGTCCCCGGGGAAATTTTATTTTCAATGCAGCGACCTGCTGGTGGTCGATGCCCTTGTCAAGTCCACCCGGTTTTGCCTATCCCCATAATTACCGGAAATATTTTACAGATCACGATATTGATTTCCGAAAGGAAGATATAAGAGTACAGCAAATTACCAGAAATTTATTGGACAGGGCTATTGAGATGAATATAAATCAAGCTCCCTAAAAGGCTATTAAAAATACTTCGGTTATTGGAGAAGCCATTAATGGCTTCTCTGGCAAAGAAAATTCAATGGAATCTGCGGTCTCCTGGGAGATATTCAATAATCCTCAGCTGATGTCATGATAGAATTTTTCGATGTGCTCTCTGTCGCCCCGGACAAACAACCGATCATTTTGTTTGATCTTTTCTTCCGGACTTACATTGCTGATCATCTTGTTTTTTCTTTCGATTGCCAGAACAGTGATGCCATAACTTTTTCTGATATCCACATCAGCAATCGTTTTTCCAACTACGGGTCCGCTGTCAGCCAGAACACGTAAACAATTAATTTTCAGATCGGGTATTTGAGTTCGAGAGGTTTTTGCAGCCAATTTATTTGTGGGCCGGAACATCTGATAGTTGCCTAACCGGACAGTTTGTACAAGGCTCTCCACTTCATCCATCGGCACCAGATAGTTGTGCATTACTCTGGAAAAGATCTCAATCGAGGTCTCAAATTCTTCCGGAATGACCTCATCTGCACCCAGGGCAATCAAAGGTTCAATTTCTTTAACATAGCGGGTTCGGACGATCAGATAAACCGATTTGGATTCCGCCCGGATATTCGAAATAATCGTTTTTGTTGCCTGAGGATCGGATATGGCTATGACCACCACCCTGGCTTTTTTTAGCTTGACAGTAGTTAATATATGTTCATGAACGGCATCTCCAAACATGATCGGCTCACCCTTCTTTTTTTCTTCCTTAACTGCTTCAGCGTCAAGTTCTAGAATCACATATGGTATATTTGCATACCTGGCCGCCTTCGATACGTTTCTGCCATTGATACCAAAACCGATGATGATTAAGTGATTTTCAAGATGATCTAAATCGGATGCCGATGAATTCTCAGCAGTGATTTTCTTATTTAATTGTTCCTGAATTCGAGTCCGCAATAGCAGAGAACTTATTTTGTCGGAATACATGATGATGAA
>JBGTCB010000969.1:0-5003 GCA_041748995.1 Saprospiraceae bacterium
GAGGTGATCGTATCTTCCTCAGACATGAATTGCTCAATGTCTTTTCGTACTTCCTGTAAAATCATTTCTGTTCGCTGAGACTTAGTCATGATGATTTGTTTTTCACAAGATAACATATTAGTGAAATTTGTCATACACACCAGGGTATCGTATAGATAATGATGAAAAAAAACAATGGTACTTTTGCCGTACAGATCGAAAATGAATCACAGACAGGTTTTAGATACGGATCAAAAAGCGCTCGAAATAAATCTCGATAATCGTCTTTACGGGACTTTTGCTGAAATTGGGGCAGGGCAGGAAGTAGCGCGGATATTTTTTAAAGTAGGTGCGGCGGCTATGACTATTGCCAAAACCATGTCAGCTTATGATAAAACCTTCTCTGATAGAATTTATGGCACCGAAGAAAGTGGTCGGTATGTATGTGAATCCAGACTTTATAAAATGCTCGATCACGAGTACCATCTATTGGATTCCCGGTTAAGAAGCGAAAGACCAGCTAATTTGTTCTTTGTTTTTGCAGATACGATTGCTGCCATCAACTACCATCAGACCGTAAAAGGTCATGGGTGGCTGGGGGTACGTTTTCAACTGGATCCCCATCAGGCACCCAATGATCTGGTGGTGCACGTTAAGATGCTGGATAACGACTCCCAGTTGCAGCAATCAGCAATCGGGATTCTGGGTGTTAATATGATCTATGCCTGTTTTAATCACTTTGAAGATCAAAAAGCACTGATCGAATCTCTGCACGATGGAATCAGAGATCGGACAATTATCGATCTTATCCGTCTCTCCGGACCTGATTTTACTAATATCGACAATCGATTGGTTTGTCTTGATATGGTCAGACTGGGCTTGACAGATGTTGCCATGTTTGATCAACTAGGTCAATGCATCCACGCTTCGGAATTTCTATACAAGAAATCCCTGATGGTCGTCAGAGGACATTTTCGTCCTTTAACCCTGGTGAGTGAGGATGTATTTAAAGCATCTTTTCAACAATTTAAGGAAGATCCCGAAGTACATCCGGATCAGGCAGAATTGATGGCCGAACTCACACTTGACTATCTCTCCTGGAATGGAGCGCTCGATGAAAAAGATTTTCTGGATCGGGCTGATATGCTATGTGCCAGTCATCATAAGGTCATTGTATCAAATTGTTCTAACCATATTGGCTTGATCCATTACCTCGAAGATTTTAAGATTCCCCATCTGGGTCTTGTCATCGGGGTTCGGGAACTGTCTCAACTCATTACCGATAAATATTATAAACATGTGAATGGGATGCTTTTGGCGGAGTTTGGGCAACTATTTATGAAAAACCTGAAGGTCTATGCTTATCCCAGCTTATCGGATGACCTTGAAGAATTAATTACTCTGGAAAATTTACTAATCCCTTCGGGGATTGGATTTTTAGTAAAATTTTTAATTGAAAATCGTTTTATTGTTCAAATCCAGGAATTTGACCGGGAAATGCTTTCCATCATTCCTAACGACATTTTTCGCATGATCCAAACCGGTGAACATGGCTGGGAACCTTCTGTTCCGCAAAATCTTATCAAAACAATTAAACAGAAAGGACTATTTGGGTACAAGGCTTAAAGCATTATAATGAAATCTTATCATCTCTTACTACTTACCTGGTTGCATTCGTGTGTCTCTCCCCAAAATCCTGATCAGTCAGCGCATACCGACGGGTCTGTTCACCTTTCAACTTCGATGACTGACTCCACCCAATTTACTGGTAACCAGGACTGGTCGTTGGATTACCTGATGGGAAAGTTTGATCCGGTGACTGATAGCAATTTCATTGAGATCAATCTGGAGCACGCGGATCGCGCCGGTCTTTATCTCCGAAAAGATACTTATAATGCTTTCATCAGGATGTACGAGGCGGCTCAACGCGACAGTGTCAGACTGGTGATCCGGTCAGCTACCCGAAATTTTGACAGCCAAAAGAAGATTTGGGAAAACAAATGGTCTGGAGAGACACCCCTGGAATCAAACAAGCGCGCGAACCTGATTGCTGATGAAACCATGAGAGCGAAAGAGATCTTGAAATACAGTTCGATGCCCGGTAGTTCAAGGCATCATTGGGGAACCGATATTGATCTGAATGCATTTAATAACCACTACTTTGAAGAGGGAGAAGGTTTGAAAATTTATCAATGGTTAAGTGTAAATGCCCCTGAATTCGGTTTCTGCCAGCCCTATACAAAAAAGGATCTCTCCCGCCAGACCGGGTATGAGGAAGAAAAGTGGCATTGGTCCTACCTACCTGTGTCCGGTCATTTGATCCGTCAGGCAAGAGCATCCCTGCGCGATGATTTAATTAATGGATTTCCAGGATCGGAACAAGCCATACGGATTGGTGTCGTGAACAACTATGTCCTGGGTATTGATAGTCTATGTCTGAATATTGAGCATCAAACCGATCTGATAAATAATTAATTGCTTATCTTAAGTGCCAGAAAAGCGTTACGAACATTCATGGCACTCACAGAATCAAACATGCTGGAGCTTGGCACTATTGCTCCGTATTTCTCCCTTCCTGATGTAGTTTCAGGAGAGACCATAACCCTTGATGACCTCCGATCCGACCAGGGTACAATAATCATGTTTTGGTGCAATCATTGCCCTTATGTAAAGTATGTGACCGCTACTGTCATTGAAATCGCTGAAAAATACATGATGAAGGGTTTTAATTTTGTAGCGATATCTTCCAATGATGTCGGAAAGTATCCATTGGATGGTCCTGAAAATATGCGTGAGTTGGCTGCTGAAAAAAATTATCCTTTTCCTTATCTATACGATGAATCTCAGAATGTTGCTAAGGATTATGATGCCGCCTGTACTCCTGACTTTTATGTCTTTGACCGACATATGGAGCTGGTCTACCGTGGTCAACTCGATGGTTCCAGACCCGGAAATGATCATCCTATGACCGGAGAAGATTTGACAAGCGCTTTAAATGCATTAATACTTAGAGAACCCATCAATCCCATTCAAAAACCAAGTGCCGGATGCAATATTAAGTGGAAGTAAGCGTCAAACCGGGATTAAAACTCACCCCTTAAAACGGCCAGATTACCAGACCGACAGCAAATGGATTAACCTCGTATCCATTGTTCTTATCTTTCTCAAAAAGCTCATTCAGAGCAAAAGTCCCGTAGAAGATCAATGGTCCATATCCGATTTCACCCCGTAATCCGTAGCGGAAAGTATTCAACCCGAAATTGTCTCTCACTTTATCTTTGTCCCCTCGCTCTTTTGTCTTAAAGTTAGCCCCTAACAACAACCCGGCAAATCCTCCTGCACTCAGGTGGAAAGAACGGTAAGGATATCTTGGATTTGACTTAATATTAAACATCATGGGTATGGTCAGATATGTATAGGTAAGTCTGTTCTTTTTAAATTTTCGATCTTCAAAAAACTCAAACATGGCATTGGGTGTATCTGCCAGCAGAACCACCGGATTATCGAAGAAATATTTGTGCGATTCGACCGATAAACCGTATACAAAATTTAAATTCCGGTTAGCCAGGTTTATTCTCTGTTGTATAAGATGCAAGTTCAAATTAGTGGACTTCCAGAGGCGCATTTCAAAGGGATCTATCCCATTATCTAACCGATAGGTAGTTGGAGTTGAAATAGCACTAAAACCAATATCAATAAGACCATACCGTGTTCTCACTTTCCGGTGCCGGGATGATTTTTTTTCCCTGTGAATTTCTGACGAAAAAACAGTGTCAGTCTGTCTGTAAGTATGGGTCTGTGCAGAAACTACCACCAGTTCGAACAAGAAAAAACACAATAATATATGTTTCATATTTATATAATTATTTAAGGTCCATGTATGTTTCCGGAATGATCTTTTCACGAAGAGTGCTGCCAGAAATTTCATCCCGAAGTCCGGTCGGAATTAGATTTGCTTTCGCCAATAATCTACCGATAGAAAAATTTGATTCTTTTTTATCTTCCTCCTCATCGATGGTCAAAAACACTGGTCTTTGATCTATGGAATAGCTGTAATCGATGATTGGTCGAATTTCAATTTTATCTATAAAAACAACAGTGACAGGTATATTAATTAACGGCGTATCATCGGAATCTTTTTCCGGCTCTATTAATTCCACTTTTTCGTTCGTAAGATCCGGAGCCGCTGATGCGATATCCGTTACTAAATTAATTTTTGCTTTGTCCTCTGGGTTGGTCGGGTAATTTTTCACCAGGTCTGCTTTATTTTCAGATATAATCTTTTCTTCTGATTTTGGAGCCACAACCGGTAGTTCTTTGTGTTCAATTTCATCAGGTATATTGACTTTATTTTCCTGAACAATATCATTTGTTTTTTCACCTGGGTTATTCCATAAAACAGCAACCATGACAATCAGTAAAAAGGTGGCGGCAATACTTCGGAAATAAAACCCTAACCGTTTAACATTTGAAGAATTCCGGTACAATCTGTCTTTATCAGGCATGATCATCGCGAGAGCCGGAAGTTTAATTTCTTCAAAATTTTCCAGACTCTCCTTTATCTCCGGATGCTGGTCAAGGAATAAACAAAATTGCTGATGCTCTTCTGTATTTAAATTGCCTTCAAGATAATCCAGGGCAAATTCTTCGTAATTATTTATTGTTATCTTCATTCCATTCATTTTAAATGGGACTACCGGTTAAAAAAAATTGGAGCTTTTTTCTTGTCCTGAACAGATTGATTTTCACCTGTGCTTCAGTCAGATTCATGATCTCAGCTATTTCTTTATAAGAATAACCTTCATAATCCCGTAATAGCACCAGTGTTTTTTGCTCTTCTGTCAGCTTCTCCAACATTTGCTGCACTAATTGTTTTGTTTCAAATTCATGTCCCGTAATGCCTGAATCATGGTGAGGTAAAAGTTCTGTAGTATTTCTAGAAGTTTTTCTTCTGCGAAAGAAATCAATGCAAGCGCGGTGTACGCTGGTAAATAAATATGACTTAGCTGCACCGATATCTACAT
>JBGTCB010000970.1:0-6197 GCA_041748995.1 Saprospiraceae bacterium
ATAATCCGCTAGCATCGGTCGAACTGAATATCACCGGAGGTTCCGGTTCCTATACCTCCCTGCTAAATGGATTGTTGGTCACACTGGGTGTTGGTCAGATCCTTGACGTGACTCTTGGTACCCATCTTTTACAAATAACGGACAGTAAAGGTTGTGAGGCTGAAGAGGAAATAACCGTACAGGAAATTCCGGACCCGGTGATTGACCTGGGTGCCAGTCTTTCCCTGGGGTGCCTTAACCTTCTTGATCTGACGGCTTCTGTGACAGGTGGAGGTGGATCCAATAATTTTAACTGGACAACCATTAATGGTAACATATTAAACACTGTGGGTGCAACGGCCACTATTTCCCTGCCTGGTACTTACACGGCAGCGGTCACGGATGCCAATGGATGTACTTCTCAGGATCAGGTTGTCGTCACCGCTGATATTGAGTTGCCCATCATTGATCTGGCAGCAACTGTAAACCTTGGTTGTCTGGATTCCCGGACAATCTCGGCTGACGTAGATGCCGGTATACAACTTTCCTGGACTACCGATGACGGCCAGATTGTCGGAAGCAGTTCCGGAAGCACTATAGAAGTTTCCGCACCGGGCATCTATGTTGCCACAGCGCTGAATCTTGCCACCGGATGTGAATCATCAAAATTAATAGAGGTAACGGCGGATATATCACTTCCGACGCTAAATCTTGGAGCTGATGTTAACCAGGGATGCCTTTCACAACTGGCACTCAATGCAAGTGTTGAGGCAGGTGTGGGGGTGTCCTGGGTAACATCCAATGGTTCCATATTGGGTAGTAATGTTGGAGCCAGCATATTGATTAATGCACCAGGCACTTATATTGCTACCGCAATCAATCTTTTAGGGTGTGAGACAACCGACGAAATCAATGTGATTGCTGAAGTGGATTTACCCTCAATCAATCTGGGAGCCGACGTCAATCTGGGTTGTCTGGCCGATTTAGATCTTACGGCCAATGTCGGAACCGGTACTCAGGTAGCCTGGCTCACTCTGGATGGATCCATTTTGGGAAGTTCCCTGGGAACAACTGTGAAGGTCAATGCACCCGGAACCTATATCGCCATAGCGACCAACGCCTCAGGATGCCAGGACACCGATCAAATTGTCGTTCATGCCGATATCAATTTACCCTCAATCAATCTGGGAGCAGACCTGGAAATCTCCTGTTCGGAAAACTTAACCCTCATCGCAGACCTGGCAAGTATTCTAAATATCGAAGTACTATGGCATGCTTTGGGTGGAGGTAATATACTGGGAAGCAATCAGGGACAAATTATTTATGTAAATCAGCCTGGGACTTACGTTGCAGTAGCTACCAATTTGCTGACCAATTGTTCCAGTTCGGATACAATCAATATTACGGGTGATGTGGGATTGCTTGATATCGATCTTGGTGTGGATCTTACCCTGGGATGCGGTGAATCCCTGACCCTCGAAGCTATTTTACCTCTCGGACTGGATGTTCTTGTCGAGTGGTCAACCTCGAATGGCCGGATTGTCGGGTCTGTTTTAGGTAAGGAAATTACCATTGATCTACCAGGTGTGTATATTGCCAACGCAATTGACATTCTTGGTTGCAGCATTTCCGATACTATTACCATATTTGGTGAAAACCCCATAGATTTAAATTTGGGTCCGGACACGATCATTGGGTGTAATGATACTTTATTGATCACCCCGACGAATTCAAATCTTCTAAATCTTGAGGTTCAATGGAAAACGGAGGGAGGAAACATTATCGGAGATCTCTTCGGTCATGAGATTCTGATTAACAAGCCGGGACTCTATATTGCTGTTGCCATTGACCTGTTGAGTGGTTGCAGTGGTTCAGACACTATTGTTGTCATCGGAAATAATATCGATGTCAATCTGGGCCCGGATCAGAATCTGGATTGTGAGGGCCTATTAACTATCATGGCTGAAGTGACCGGTAGCTCGAATCCATCTTATAGTTGGCAGACAACCGGTGGAAATATAGTTGGTCCTGCTGATGGTCCAGTTATTCAGGTAGATAAAGCCGGTAATTACACCGTAGAAGTATCCGATCCAGCTTCTGGCTGTAGTCAATCGGATGCCATTTTGGTTTTAGGAGCACCTTCCCTTTCGATCAGTGGAGATGCCAATGTTGAACTAAGTTGCGGTGAAAGTTATGTAGCCACTGCTATCATAAGTGGTGCTGCCGGCTTGAGTATCAACTGGATGCTTGATGGCAATCTTATTGCCGAAAACACCAGTCAAATAACCATTTCCTCACCGGGCGCCTATGTTGCTTTGGCAATAGATGGGGAGTGTACGATCAGTGACACCTTACATGTCAATGGAACCGGACTTTCTGTAACTATCGAAACAGAAGGAGAAATAAGTTGTGATGGACCTGTTCAATTAAATGCTCAGATTGGAGGAGATGCCAATCTGAGTGCCACCTGGACAACTCCTGATGGCACCATTCTGGCAAGTAATACGAACGAGCTTATTGTAGAAGGACCGGGTATTTACATTGCCACTGTTGTCGATGACCAGGGAGAGTGTTCAGCCAGCGATACGATCGAATTAAATGCTTTGGGTTTATCGGTAGTCCTTGGTCCCGATGTCGATCTCTCTTGTGGAGAATCATTTATCGCAATGGCAGAAATAAACGGAAGCAATTCAGTAATCATAACCTGGCAGACCCTGGAAGGGGCTCTCCTTGCACTGAATACGGATCAACTTCTGATCGAGACACCGGGAACTTTTGTTGTCATCATTGAAGATCCGATCAACGGATGTTCCGGTAGCGATACGCTGCAGGTGTCGGGCAGCAGCTTTTCGGTTGATCCCGGACCGGCAGCACCCCTGTCATGTGGTGGAACAGTGACGTTGCAAGCTTTAGTTGATGAGCCTCAGAATGTAGTCTTTAACTGGAGTACTGTCGACGGTGAAATTGTCGGTACCAGCACAGGTGTAGAAATCGTAGCTGGAAGCACAGGTTCTTACATCGTGATCGCCGAAGATACGGAAAGTGGATGCAAAGCCATCGGGGAAGTAATTGTATTTCAGGAAGGTACTGGTCCACAGATATCCGTTTCCGAAGATCAGCGTTTGTTGTGTCAGGAAATGAACCAGCTCAGTGTGATGATCAACGAGCAAGGGAACTACGAGGTCTACTGGAGCACATTGGATGGAGTTATTGAGGAAATTGAGGGTATGTCCATTCTTATCAGCCAGTCTGGTGTCTACAATGTAGAGGTTGTCGATCCGGTCACAGGATGCGGCAGCAAAGCTACGATCCATGTATTCCCGAATCCGGAATGTGATAGTGATAGTACAGACAACCCGGGTGGCATGGATACCACATTGATAAGTTGCAAGCCATACTATTTCTCTCCGCCGGTGGTTGATACGACCATATTGTATACAGTCACCCAGGTCAGCGGTTTGTGTAGTGGTAGTATTTTCCCCGTTGGTACCACAGAAATTGTATTTATCATTTCCTATGAAACGGGTGATTTTGATGTGGTCAGTTGGGATGTTGTGGTGAAGCCATTTGAAGTCGTGGCAGAAATCTTAGAACCTTCTTGCTTTGGTGAATCTGACGGACAGATTACTTTATTGTTACCCGAGGCTCACGGTCCTTATCAGTTAAGATGGAATAACACCGGGGAACAAAAAGGATTAGTGGCAGATAGTCTAAGTGCCGGATCCTATAATGTTTCAGGCTTGGCAGCGAATGGATGTATCATCAATCAAACATTCCATCTTTGCCAGCCGGATCCACTAACCCTTAAATCTGGCATTACAATCAGTGAAACAGATCAACTGTCAGATGGAGCGATTAATATAACGGCTGCCGGGGGTACAGCTCCATATCAGTACGAATGGTATTTAGAAGGTGAGTTGGTATCTCATGAGGAGGACCTGTATTTTGCTCCGGCAGGAAACTATTCGCTGATACTGACCGATGCTAGGGGTTGTAGCCGTACTTGGATTGATCTGATCATTAGCCGGATCACATCCGAACAGGCCTACAGTCTGTATGATCAGGTTAATTACCCAAACAAACTGGTCAGGTATATCAAAGTTTTCCCCAATCCTTCTGCTGAAGAAGTTAATCTGGAGCTGGAATTAAAGGGGAATGCCGAAATCGAGATTAATCTTTTAAATCAACTTGGAGAACTACTTCAGGTGGTTCCAAAAATTTACTCCGATCAACAACAGTTTCAATTTTCTCTGGGAGACTATGCTGATGGTATCTACCACCTCATGGTGAAAATTGATGACATGATTTATGTAAAGAAAATTTTAATCCTTAATTAGGGTTTCAGTGTGATTTTGGGCCGTAGCATCGGTTGTCTACGGCCCATTTAGCCTTTAATCCTTCACATATACAATAGTGAAAAGTCACTATTCTATTATTTGATAAAAATTTATGTGGTTTCAGTGTGTTTACGGACCGTGGCTCTCGGTTGACTACGGTCCTTTTTTTTATCCCTCACACAGGAGATAAATCCAATAGTGATAAGTCACTATTATTTTATTCAGTAAAAATTTATGTGGTTTCAGTGTGTTAAGGACCGTAGGTCTCGGTTGACTACGGTCCTTTTTTATTTTCTTTCACAAAGAGATTAAGAGATTAAACACATTCGAATTTGATCATGACCTGGAAATCATCAATTAATTTTTTAGATCTGGTATCCCGATGTTAATTAAATGCGGTTAGGTAATTGGTAAATTTTTCTAACCTAAGAGGGGACTTCCCACTGTGCTGGAGAAAACCACACACCCACATTGGAAGGATAATTCAACAGTTAAATCCCCTTCCCAATAGTTCAACAATAATAATTCAACGTTCAACGATTCAACAGTTACAGTTCAACCAGAATACCACAATACCACAATACCACAATACCACAATACCTTCTCACAGACCATACGCAAGACCCATTGAAATTTGGAAAGTCCTGTTTTTTGTAAGTGTCTGATTCGTCGTATTAAGTTCGATATTTGTAAGTCCCAGATAAGCCCGGGCATCAACATGCATCCAGATCCTGTCACTTAAATTAATAATAGATCCCAGCCCTCCTACTAAATTCAATACGCTATTCTTATTTTGATCCTTAAAATCAACATCATTTATTTTTGCCTTCAATAAAAACCCCGGAGAAAATCCAAGGTACAATTTCGGTTGAAATAAATCCTGTGTCCTTCCCCATACAGTATTATACAGCAAGGGCATTTGCAAATAAGTGTAATCTATAATCGTCGTAGGTACTTCATATCCCTCCCTGGAATACAATATTTCTGCAGTGAATGCAGAATAAGCATTGAGCCAGAAATCGGCTCCAACCCCCACAATAAAACCATTTACGACAGAGCTGTTATCAAGGTTAACCCTGGAAAAATTATACCCGATTTTCGGCCCTATGGCAGGCCTTCCGTTAGCCTGGCTATAGCTTGATATCGCCATCAGGGATACACAAAATAGCAGGGAGACAAGTCTCAGGATCTTCATGTAATGACGTATCAAAATCTAATGCCAAATGTTTTTATTCGCTCTCCCGAATCATACAGCCCAAACCTTGCCTAAGATAAGAATATCCCACAAATTGACGAGGTGGATCCTAAAGACGGGCAATAATTTAGCCATAGGCAGAACATAATAGATGAAGGTTTGTGAGGCAGGAAAGACAGTCCAAAAATGGCAAAACACCATTGCGTACAAACCCGCAGACCATGCAAATAAGTCTGAAAATCTGTATCTTGACGTCAAAGCAGGAAGTACTTTTTTATATGTCGAAAAATATCAGCTATCTGTCAGCTAGGAGAGGCCTTGAAGATAACCTCTTTCAACGCTATGGTGAATTAGTAGATGATCAGGGTATCATTTCCACTCAGGATCTGGAAAAGTTGGCAGAAGATTTCCTGGTCGGAACCGCATCTGTTTATGGGACCACCACGTTTTACGATTTCCTCAAACCAGAAAACCAGGGTAAAAAAATCTACATATGTAATGGCTCTGCCTGTCTTTGTGCCGGCACGCAGTCCAGACTTAAATCGACGGTTTTAAAGCATTTTACCGCATCAGAAATTGGGGAGATGTGCTGCCTGGGTCGTTGCCATGAGAATTTTGCTTTTCACTACCAGGGAAAAAACTATTCAGGAGATGCTTTTTCCGAAATCGATGAGATCATCCTGGAT
>JBGTCB010000971.1:0-2458 GCA_041748995.1 Saprospiraceae bacterium
CAGTAATGTTTGTGTATAGTCGTCCCATCCTAAAATCTCTTTTGAAGAAAAATTTCTTATTCACCAGCATGTCGATTGCAGCTATTCGTGAATGGAGTCTCATCTCTCTAATATCAGGCGATTCTAGTTCCTGCCTAGAGAGTCGCTTCATTTCTTCCATTGCCCCAACGTTCGGAACTATATGCAGTTGGGGATTGCGGGTTGCTTACCTGTCGAACCCCGATGCCGTTGTTGCGGGCTGCGAACTTTGTTGTCCGCACCGAAACCCCAATTGACATATAGTTTTTGTTAGCAACAGGGCTTTGGGTCATATCATTTCGGCTATCCATGCAATTATCTGTGCTGAAGGTATAAAAATAAATTGTGCTAGAACAGTTCCCAATAATCTGGCAAAAACCATGTAAACGATATACTTCCGAAATAGACTCTCTTTCGTCTTACCAAGTACAACGTCATCAGTCATTACAGATAAAAATGGATCAATGAAAATAAACATTAAAATTGTCGCGACTCCGTTGATTATTGCCGAAAGATTACTTGCTGTCGATCTGAATTCGGGGTTTAAGTATCCGGCATACAATGCGGATAATACTCCAACAGTAATTATCGCAACAGCAACAATATTCATTATAAAAACTCTCCACGGAAAATTGCTCTTGAAATTTATCTGTGCGACATTTTTAGTGCTTGGAATGACAATACTATCCTTGATTGAAGTAATTCCTCCTTTTGAAAAACTGTGAAGAATCAATGAAGGGACAGATTTATAAATACTAAATTTCTCAACTGCAATGGAAAGTATTCTTTGAAAAGTTGGGATCAAAAAACCACCAATAATTGTTGCCACAGAACAGGCAAAGATTATCAGACGAAATTCAAACAGATTTTCTCCTGCACCTGAGTTAATATTGTTCTCGATGGTTTTTGCAAGTAGCGGTGCCTGAAAACCATAAGCAGTCCTTGAGATAAGAACCAAAATATTGAATAATGCAAAAGAAACAGCAATCCGACCTGTCCTGATACCAACAATTCTCACTGAATATGACAAAGTTGTTATCAGATTAATCAGAAAAACCAAAATCAATACTACAATTATCTGTGCAGTCATGTGTGTGTCATGTTTTTAGCCTTGTTGCTAACTCTCTTATATACGATACAATCTTGTATCAGTTCTGCGCTTTTTTGCTATTCTAAAGATACGGATACTTCGCTCAAATCGTAGGAATATCGTCAGGGATTGCAGGGCTGAATCCAGGCATTTCCTTGAAGGTCCCATAAAGATTGCAGATCGGTTTAGGGATGCGATCAGCGATGCAGGCCGTCTATCTTATCCCTATCATAATCATCTTCAATCTATTAGGCTGGATAGATTTGTCACCGCTCGTTGAAGCATTGAAAGTAGATTGGAAGTCCAGGAAATAATCCCTGTCTATACGACTTAGCACTGATCCAAAGACTACGATCTAAGCATACAACATCGAGCATCATTTATTATAATGAGTATAATGAGTAAGTGTTCAAGATCAGGATGTTGACACTAAGTATCTAAATGGATACAGAAACAGATATCCCGATCCCTCCGCATGAGATCTTTAATTCGGACACAGCACCTTTCGTGATGTGAGTTCTCCAGCTGTGCCAACCGTAACTTTCCAACAAGCCCCATTTTCATCACGTAATATTATACCGTTAACAGCTGGGCTATTTAAATACAAATTTAATGAGTCAATATAAGTTGAAACTGAATTCAAACTGTCAAGGGTTGGACTGCACATCAGAGTAGAGACATCCTGACTCCAAATAGGTGAATTCACCAAGGTCCCATTATGACCATTTCCAGACCTGTCGGATAGCACAGTACCCATACCATCTTCAAAATCATAGTAGGCAATCAACCCACTTTCTGAACCTTCTATACAACTCTCATAAAGGTCTTGTACATTAGCATCGGTCATCGCATAATTCCATATAGACAAATTATCTACCCAGCCCGTATAAGGAGCATTAGTTGCTGTATTCCTAGTACCCAATACCTTGCTGTTTACTACTCCAGCTCCCAGACTGATTAAAGATGATCCACTGACAAATGCAGAGTCTGCTACCAACGTGCCATTGATGTATATTTTTGCCGAGTCCACGGTGTGATTAGCTACGGCCGTAATGTTAACCCACTGATTTTGATATGGTGTTGCGTCAGCATAGACTATCCAAGAGAGACCCGCACTACCCTCTGCCCTAAAACCAAAACTATTTGCTCCTTCCTCAGAATACTTGCCTGTATTCTGTGAATAACTGTAGTTCCATGTTTTTGTTGGTATACCGGGGCCGGAAATTGTCTTTTGGACAAGCGCTGCATTCGCTTCGCAGCTTACATTAGAAAAAACAGCGTAATCTGTAGAGTAAATTTTAAATGGTTGTACGTTCGGATCTACATTTGTTCTACCAAAATACTTATCTT
>JBGTCB010000972.1:0-4188 GCA_041748995.1 Saprospiraceae bacterium
TTCATGTAATTCCTCATTTATTGTGTCAAATAAAGCACAGCTGTTCGCGACAACGGCTATCACCTGATCGAGATCCCGGAAGAGAAAAGGCAAACTAACCAAAGACATTTTTGGAACCAGATTGGCAAGATATGCCGTGGACGTGATATGCATTTCAATACTTCCCTGCTGACACATTTCTATCTCTGCTATTCCTTTTCCTCCTGAAAGAACTCCGGAATGATAGACCACCGGTTGAATGTTTCCCTCACTGCGGGTGTTAATCTCCGATGCAATGTACAGGGCACCCAAAGTGACAATATCATTTGATGAGTTGATTACCGAGATCTTCGGTTTCATTACGGATCCAGTACCAGAAACCTGACAGGACCAGATAAGAGATGAACTCATTAAGATGGCCAGAAGGTTGATGCACCTGGGAACTTGATCGATTATATATGACCTTGATGTGTTCATATGACCGTCTGCAGTTCACCCTTTTTAAACACACCTTTCACCTGGCGAAGAGCTTCAATATTTTCCAACGGGTTGCCTTCGACCACCAGGATATCGGCCCACTTACCATGCTGAAGGGTTCCACGGGTCTGATCAATGCTCGCTGCCTTGGCACCATTGATTGTTGCTGCCTGCAAAGCAGTAACCGAATCTGCTCCCATTTCAATCAGGTAACTGATTTCATTCACGAGATCCCCGTGCATACCGTCACTACCGACAGCAAAGGGAAATCCTGCCGATATTGTCTTAGACATCCGTTCTCGTATTTCCGCCCTTTCCTGCCGATGGCCTTCAATCAGGTCGATTGGCAAATGTTTGACCCGCTCATCGTTCAACAGAGGGCTGGGGGTAAGCACCAACCAGGTCTCTGAACGGGCAAGCCGGTCAATCTGAGCATCCGTGATATGATAGGCATGTTCAAGAGTATCTATTCCCAGGTCTAATGCCCAATCCAGTCCGATACCTCCAACACAGTGAGAAGCTATCGGTACGCTGGATTCATGGGCTGAGTGGATAGCTGTTTTTATTTCATCATGGGACAAATAACTTGGTAAATTCCCATCGCCTTTTAAGGTGCCGGTAATATATATCTTAATCAGGTCGGTACCTGCCTGAATATTTTCCAGAATCGCTTTCCGGATGGCTTCTTTTCCAGCAAAAGGATAACCGACGAAACCATGTCCTTCCGGTGCCCGTATACCCCGGGTTGCCACCAGCAGGTGGGGTCCCGCAATTTCCTGATTTTCGACAGCTGTCCGGCAAGCTATATCTAAAAATTCCCTGTCTCCCATACAACGACAGGTAGTAGTACCTGCCTGGAGATCCTTACGCATCATTGCCGCTGCCCTAAGAGTCAGTACTGCAACAGGGTCGGCCATATGATCAAGATAGTTTTCAAGTGTTGGGTCCATGGACAAATGAGTATGACAATCGATCAGTCCCGGCATAAGCGTGGCTCCGGGATAGGAGAAAATCCTGTTGTCACTTTGCCTGCCTATTTCTACCTCCTTCGTGACACCTTTCAGGATACCGTTTTCCACTACCAGGACCGGATCCGGCACCGTTTTCGAACCGGAACCATCCCAGAGCAGGGATCCTTTAATAAAAATAGGTTCAGACATCATCATTGCATTGACACCTTAACAATTGTTTCTATTTAGGTGGATCATAGTCCTGTAGAGATTGGAGTACTTTGATCAAATCAGCCCCCTCCCGATCCTGCATACCCAATGATTCAGCCTCCCTAAAATATTTCGACATGCCAGATGCCACCAGAGCATGCATTTTTGAAGTCCGGATTGTATTCATCACGATGGCAACATCTTTACACATTTGACCGAGGCCACCCGGTGAGGGTTGGCCTGTTAGCACGCTTTTCGACAGAAGTTTGAAATAGTCACTTCCACCTATTCCATTCCCCACAACATCCACCACCAGAGCAGGATCCAGATTAAGCTGGCGTGACAAATGAATAACTTCCATAGTTGCAGCATGAATGGTTCCGACCATCAGTTGATTGCAATGTTTAATTGACTGGGCGAGACCGGGAGTCGCACCGGCATAAGTGATCTTTCCCAACACCTCCAGGTGGTGCTTTGCCCTGTTCAATACCGATTCAGGTGCAGCTGCAATAAGAGTGAGGTTGCCACCTGGTATACGGGCGGGTCCTCCGGTAAACGGGCAATCAACCAGGTCTACTCCCTTATCAGTACATAATGCGGCCATTTCCTCCATGGTCCGACGGTTAATCGTACTCATACAGACGACGATGGAGGGTAATTGCCCGGCTGATAGCAACCCTTTATCACCGGAAAAGACGGTTTCGATTTGAGCATCATTCAGTACCATGACCAGAATCACTTCCGCGGATTCTGCCAGCTCTTGCGGGCTCTTGCATATCTCTATCCCGATTTTGGCCAGTTCAATACAGACTCGTGCCCGTATATCATAACCAAAGACTGTATAACCGGCGGCAATATAAGCCTCGGCAGCAGGCTTTCCCACCCGGCCCAAACCAACAATACCTATTCGTTTGTTCATTTTTACTTTAATCGTGATGATGGATGGTTTTCCTTGCGATCTGCAGCAGGTCCAACACCAATGTAATAGAAATTTTCAGAAGGTCCAAGGTTGTATACAGATTAGTGCGGTATAAAGCTTCAACTGATTTTGAGCCGGGCATCCTGGTAATTCTGAGTTCGTTTTGATATCTTTAAAACATGATTATCGACCAACATAAATGTGTGGCATGTGGCAATTGCGTAGCCGTTTGTCCGATGGGAGCGATCTATATTGATCCGATGAGAAACCGGGCTCGTATTGACGACGATGCCTGTGTTGAGTGTGGTACCTGTTATCGGGGAATGAGCACTGAAAACCTGAATCCCTCGCTGGTCAGAATGGTTCGGAAAGCTGCTAAACTATTCAGATTTCGTTTTGAACCGGAGCCGGATATTTGTCCGACCGCTGCTTTTGAGATGAATGAATTGGAGATGCCCAGGTTGATCAGGCAAATATTTTCGGACCCGGTTATAGAACACCAATCCACTGGTATCAAGGGGAGAGGTACCGAAGAAGTCAAAACCAATGATGTATCACTTAGAGTAGAAACCGGAGAAGTCGGGTATACAATTGAATTTGGTCGTCCCGGAGTGGGTGTCCGGTTTTTTGAGATTCAGGAAATGACCCGGGCTCTGGCCAAACTGGGTGTAAAATTTGAAGAAAAGAATCCAATCACCCACCTGATGACAGATAAGGTAACCGGTGATTTGCGGAGTGACATCCTGAAGGAGAAAATCTTATCAGCCATCGTTGAGGTTAAGACCCGGATTGATCAGGTGAAGGAGGTTTTGTCTCTGGTAGAATCGATCAACGATCAGATCAATACGGTGACCACGGTTGGAATTTCAACCCGCTGCACGGAAGATGGTGAAGATCATTACCTGGAACCTCTTCTGGAATCGCTGGGCTACCATCCTGCCAGAGCAAAAACCAATATGGGTCTTGGCAGAACGACCAATTTAGTTTCAGTGAATGTTGAATCAAAGGCAATAGGATGACAAACACTTTACACCGTTATGGAAATGCCGCTAGTTTCGAGGATGACTACATCATCTTTGCCATCCCTTCGCGAGGCAAGAATGATGAGAACTGCATACCGAAGCTCCAGGAATTTTTAAGAATTTGTGCAAAGCATCACCCCGTTAATATCGGCAACGGAAACCGAAGTAGCCTGGCTCCAGGAAAGGATTTAAACCCTACCGTTCATTGGAACCGAATCGCAAATCATGATTGGGAGTCAGTGATTGAAGGAGTGATTAAGGCTGGCACCGTATCGGCAGTCTTTACTTCAAAGGAAGATGCTCAAGCCTGTTTTCGGGAAGTCATGGCAGCAGATTTTGGTCTTTCTGTCAATATCAGTACTGCAGTGGAAAATGCCAGAGAGGTAGCCGAAGAATGTGGTATCAAACGACATAGTGTTGAATACTCACTCGGGTTCTATGATCCACATGATCATCTGCCGGAAGCACCTGTTTTGGCCCTATCAACCATGTGTGGTCATGGGATGGTATCCTTCAACCTTGCAAGAAAAATGCTGGACATGGTGAAGGAGGGGAGGCGAACACCCAATGAAGCGGCTGCTACCATGGTAAGGTTCTGTCCCTGCGGCATTTACAACGAAGAAAGGGCAAT
>JBGTCB010000973.1:0-2645 GCA_041748995.1 Saprospiraceae bacterium
TGCCCGGCAATTTTAATTGCTAGGGCGAAGACATTTGTTCAAACGAGCAACCTGATCGTCGTTGCAGATGACAGCATGCTATACAGGATAAACGGTTTTAATCAGAAAGGATAATTAATAGCAAAATTCCAGTTGATCACCTCATTGAGAGGTAAGGATGACTTTAGAGCATAATGGTGACCATCATCATCGGGATATGGATTTCTGACCTTGACACCTACGTCCAGCACAATTTTGAAATAATCGGCATCGAATCGCATACCTGCACCAGATCCAATAGCGATTTGCCGGATAAAATCTTTACTGAAGGCACTTCCTTCCCTTTCGTCTTTTTTGATGGTCCAGATATTTCCCGCATCCAGAAATAATGCACCTTCAATTCTCCATAAAATATCAAATCTGTACTCGGCATTCATCAGGATTTTTAAATCTCCTGTCTGGAAGAATGGGTTATTATTTTCTCTGGTAACTATGGAATCACGATAACCCCCGGGGCCTAGTTCCCGGATTCTCCAGGCTCTCATACTCAGGGGTCCACCCAGAAAAAATTGTCGGACGAACGGTATGACGTCGGAGGTGCCAAAAGGAGAGGCGATTCCAAAATTTGCACGAAAAGCCAGGGCTTGTTCACCACCCAGTTTTTTATATAACCGGCCATCAACTTCCATCTTAATAAACTGGGCAAAAGTAAGATCACCAACTCTAAAAGGCTGGTCCAGGCCATTAGCGATCAGGTTGGCCAGATAAATCTCTGTACCACTAATCTCCAGTGCACTGATCAGGGTTGTTGAATAACCCCGGATTCCCGGCAGGTGTTCTACTGTAAAATTGATCTTATTAAAAAATAAACTGGTAAATAGCTGAGGAGCAAATGATTTTCTAGCAAAAGTTTCTTCTGAATAGATTGAATCAAATTGTTCACGGATAGCCGGATTAAAATAGGTAATCGAGGGATGTACGATCTCGATATTCTTTCTTCCATTCGTGGTAGGAATCAAAGCCCGGAAACCGTACTCCGCCGTCAGGGAGTGATAATTAAAAAATCGAAATAAGTCCACATATTCGTAAGTCAGGTCAATGATCGAAGTACCATTTAATTTTAGTCTGTCATAAACCTCTTCCGGTAATATTTTTGCTTTTTGTAACGACCGGTAGATTCCTAGATAATCTGCGTATCGGGGTATTTCCAGGGTATTGGAGAAATTAAAATTAACTGCGTTGAAAATTCCCGATAATTTCGGATCAACTTCAAAACTTAAATCAAGAATATTTGACAATCGTTCAGACCCACCGAGAAAATTATTGTTTATTAATCCAAGGTTTGATCCCAACCCTACAAAAGACTGACTACTGACTGTTGTCCGGTTTAATTCAAATTCGACGCTCGTCTCAATGCGTTTGGAAGGAATCAGATCTATTTGAAAATCCACCACATTGGAACCATCCTGTCTTGGTAATGCATTAATATCAGCAAACTGAACAGCTGGCAGTTGTAATTCTGCACGGGTTCTGGTTAGATCTTCTCTCCGGAATAGATCACCGGGTTTTAGCTTGATATAGTTGAGTAAGGATGTTGGATTAATCCGGTTGATCGTATTAAAATTAAAAAATTGGATGGAGTCAATGATCGTAGGAGAAAGGTCTTCATCCAGTGCCTGTTCAAATCTATTATTGACAATAACATCACCTACATATTTTTGATTAAAACGACCATCCTGCCCTGGTATTAATCGCAACTGGACATCGACTTTACCCCCGGTGGTGTCGAATGCCTCCAAAGGGCTGAAATTTCCCATAGAAAGGTTGGCAAAACCATTATCATGTAGATGTTCCAATATCCGGATTTTTTCATTGTAGAGCGAGGAATTGGAAACTGCTGTACCGGGCTGTAAAAAAGTATTATCGATTTGTGCCTGCAATATTTGGTGGATAAATGTATCAGGGACCACCATGTCAAATGATCCGATCGTGAATAGTTTATTGGGTTTGATATGGTAAATGACCGTTACTTTCTGGTTTTTTATGCTATCAGTATACCAGACATCAGGGGTTAAATAACCCCGGTTGAAAAGCAATTCTTTCATCGCCTTTACCGTAGCGGCAGTAGCCACCGTATCGTAGATACTGGGAGGTTCTACCAGTTTACTCTGTACAAATCGATCAAAATCCGTCGTATCACCTTTCTCCTGCTGGCGATAATAGAACCAGAGCCGTGGTTTAAAGAAGATGAATGTTTTGTCGTTGGGTTTTTGCTTTAACTGGGTTTGTAGTTCATACCGCAATATGCTCTTATCCTCCACGGAATCTCCCTTTATAAATCTGATTTGATTCTTTACGAGGATTTGTTCATCCTCCTTGAGATACTGCATGGTATTGCAGGACGAACAGAGGTATAGCAATATCAGGAGCGCAAATAAACTCCGGTGATTTTGTCTACATTTATTCCATTGACAAATCAGGTATGGATTATCCGCAAACTTCAAAAGGTCAGATCAGATTTTTACAAACTTTAAAACTAAAAAAGTATCGTCAAAGGTATGGTTGTTTCATCGTTGAAGGAAGAAAAGTCGTTGAGGAAATATTGCAGGATAATCTCCTAAAAATCAATTCATTATATGGTCTGCAAGGCTGGCTGGAAGTCAATG
>JBGTCB010000974.1:0-1621 GCA_041748995.1 Saprospiraceae bacterium
GACATATTAGAATGGTGTTGTGGTATTATGGTATTGTGGTATTCTGGTTTTCAAACCAAGAGACTTCTCTTTCTCCCCTTAGTCAGGAAGTGAAATGCAATCTCCAGGTATTGTGTCATTTTGGTTTAACTGAACCGGATAAACTGTGAGGCTTCTGGTGAAGCAAATCCTATAATCTTCCCATCCTAAAAATCCTAATTCTGACAAAAATGGATAATCGTCTGAATTAGGATGAATAGGATTTATGGATGATAGGTTGATGATAGAGTACAATGGTTCTGTTGTTGGATTATTGAATTGTTGACTGAAAGTAACCCCAGGACTTTAGCATGAACATCAGCGCTCCCAGCGTAAGCGTTCAGGCATGAGCGTATTGTAGAGTTGGGAAAGACGCCCGAACTTTAGGGCTGTAAAAGCCAGGATATGAAAAAGCACAATGCTGATGAGATATTTCCCTTGATCGAAGCCTACGAGAAGGGAACCTTAACGAAGGAGGAGTTTTGCCATCAGACGAGTTTGAAAGAAGGAAGCCTGAGTTATTGGCTTGGGCGGTACCGAAAGATTTCGAAAAGCAACTCCTCGTTTGTAAGGCTGCCATCGTCTACGGCAGCAGTAGACGAATATCGGATAGAAATTATGCTGAATGATGGTAAGCGGATTCGTTTAACATCGTTGGTTCCGATTGAATATCTGGAGTCGATATTGAGGATCGGGTGATTGGGATACCAGGAGTAAGGACTTATTATCTCTACCGCAAGCCGACGGATATGCGAAAAAGCTTTAGTGGGCTTGGTGGATTGGTCATCAATGAAATGAGAAAAGACTTGTTAAGTGGAGATGGATTTATTTTTATCAATAAGCGCAGGACATTAATTAAGATTTTGGTGTGGGACCGGACCGGATATGTGATTTATTATAAGAAATTGTCTAGCGGTACCCTGGAACTTCCGGATTGGGAAGAGAAATTAGAATCCCGGTTACTGGAATTACCAACCCTTCTAATGATGTTGGAGGGAGTGGAAATAACGAGTGCGAGATTGCGCAAACGATACATCAAACCAGAAGAAAAAAGAGCCTGAATAAATTGAAAAAAATGTAAAAAATATATCTATATATATTACTAATAATATTTATATATTTTGTATTTTCAGAAGGTGAATACAGCACAACCTTCATATCAGGAATTACTCAAAATCAACCAGGAGCTGCGTTTAGAAAACGAGCGATTAAAGTTTGAAATAGCGCAGATCAAAAAAGCCATAAATGGTTCGAAATCGGAGCGGTTTGCCACAGCAATACCAGAGCAAGCGAATTTATTTGGAGATGAAATGCCAGAGGCGTCTGCTGAAGTTCAGGTGGAGTTAATCCAGGTAAAGAAGAAGAAAAAAGGTAAGCAACCGGTAAGAAATAGAATACCTGAATCCCTAAGAAGGGAAGTCCTTGTTTTGCAACCGGAGGTGGACACGACCGGAATGGACATGATAGGTGATCAGATCAGTGAAAAATTAGAAATCAAACCGGCTGAAATATATGTGGTCCAAATCGTCCGACCCAAATATTTAGACAGCGACGGTAATTTCCATATCGCACCTTTAAACGACCCATTTCCCAAATCAAATGC
>JBGTCB010000975.1:0-11016 GCA_041748995.1 Saprospiraceae bacterium
GTTTTTGACCTGGTCATTGCAATTGAAATTGGGATCGTTCTATCCAGTTTCTTATTTATGAAACGCATGAGTGAATCGTTGCAAGTACAGACGGTTTCCGGAGAAACAGAAAGAGAAGTCGATCCCGATATCGTTCTGGATGAAGTCTATAAAAATATTCCGAAAGATATTCTGGTGTACGAGATCAATGGACCATTGTTTTTTGGAGCATCGAGACAATTCCAGGATACCCTGTCTCAAATTCATTACCGGCCAAAGGTGATTATATTGCGCATGCGATACGTACCTTTTATTGATGCAACGGGTTTTAAAAGTCTTTACGAAATTCTAAAGGGATTTAATATATCAGGAATTCAGGTCCTTTTGTCGGGAGTCAAAAAAGAGCTGCGGGCAAATCTTGATCGGAACAACATATCCGGCGTCCTGGATCAATCCATGATTTTTGATGACTTTAATGCAGCATTGGCAAAGGCGTATGTTCTTTCCGGTAGGAAAGAATCCACTAGCGAGACGTAGTAACCCTCCCGCATAATATCGGGATAGGGCTAAAGTAAAATTCATATATGGCTTTCTCTTTCCACCACCTTTTTATGCAACAATTGTCCTTCTGGTTTGAATGGATTAGATCTTCTCTGAAAAAAGACTTACTTTTTCAGCATTATATATTTTGTAATGATGAGTGTTCAAATTGCACCTGATAAACCAATTCTGAAATGGTTGATGTTTATCACCATTATCTTCTTTTCGTGTAAAGAAGATAAGAAGCCAGACTCATTTCTACTTCATCCTGATTTTGAGATTGAATTGGTGGCGTCAGAACCCCTGATTTTTGATCCGGTTGATCTGGAGTTTGACGAATATGGTGATGCCTATGTTTTGCAGATGCCTGGTTATCCAAAAGGTGTTGATGAAAGCAGTATTGTAAAACTAATCGATCTGGATGCAGACGGAATTTATGAAGAGAAGGTTATTTATGCGGAAAATCTGGCTCAGGCTTCTTCAATAATGCCTTATAAGAAGGGATTTTTGGTTGCAGCACCACCGGATCTGCTTTACCTACTGGATACTGATGGTGATGGAATAGCAGACCAAAGGCACGTATTGATGAGTGGATATAGTGATGGCAATTTACAGCATAATTTTAATGGTCTCACTTATGGTCTGGACCATTGGATTTATTTGGCAAATGGAGGTAATGGGGGATCTGCTCACTGGCCAGAAATATCGGATAGTGTTTTGCGAATCGGAGGATCTGACTTTAGGATCCAACCCGATAAACTTCTTTTTGAGATCACCGGTCGGAGCAGTGGTGGTTTTGAGTTGGCCATGGATGAGTGGGGTCATTTTTTTGGCACCCATAATCTGCATCATATTTCTACCATTGTTTTTCCGGATCCTTACATTGTTGGATTAAATCTCACTCCCCGGCATACACTGCTTAACATTTCAGACCATGAAGAGAATGGTCTTGCCAGAGTCTATCCTATCGGTGAACAAGAGACAAGAGTGAATCATCCTGAGCAGTCCGGTTATTTTTCCGGAGCGTGCGGGATCACATACTATGGTGGTGGGGTGTTTTCCGGGGAATTTGCCGGAAATATTTTTGTCAATGACGTTGTACTGAATCTCGTACACCGGGATGTGGTTCAAACGAAAGGAGTCAGTCACAGTGCTTCGAGAGGTCGAACCGGGACGGACTTTCTCGCCTCTGGTGACCGGAGTTTCCGGCCGGTGAATAGTGCAGTAGGTCCGGATGGTGCCTTGTACATAGTTGATATGTACCGTGCAGTCATCGAACATCCGGAATGGATACCGGATGAGCTGGAGGTAAAAATGGACCTCGATGCGGGTAAGGACAAAGGTAGGATTTACCGGATAACGCAGAAGGGACGGTCCCTTTTAACCTGGCAGAGACCTGAAGATGCTGAGGCAATGGTGAATCTGCTTACCCACCCAAATCAATGGCAGCGTATGACTGCCCACCGGCTTATTGCGGAGAATCGGGATATGGGTCTTCGTGATCGCCTAATACAAGAATTTGATCGATCTAAAGACTCCCGAACCAGAATCCACATTCTATATAGTTTAAGGGAGTTAGAGGTTGATCTGCAGGCCCTCTTGCTGCCATGCCTCATTGATCCGGTGCCTCAGGTACGGCAACATGGACTGCGGCTTTCCGAAATGTATCTCGCTGGTAACCCTGATTTGATGGAGATAGTTTTGAGTATGACCGTTGATAAAGACCCGGCTGTTCAGATGCAAAGCGCACTCACTTTGAGTACTCTGGATTCGACCTTTTCTTCAGTCGTTATCGAAGCCCTCCGACCAATGGTCAAGACCCGTATAGAAGATCCTTATATGAGGATGGCCTGGATGGCAGCAGCAAAATACGATCCTCTTCGGTTTGCCCGCATCCTTAATGAGGAAGGTGTTCTGTCAATGGAAGGTGTGATACCACTCGTTGAGATGCTGGCATCCAGATTGGCCCAGACGGGTACCACCAAAGAGCAACAGGATCTTATCGGGATTTTCAGGGGTCGGGATCCACATCACGCCAAGCTGGTAGCATCCTTACTGCACAGTCTGAGTATTGCAGGACTCGGGTCAAACAGTGAGGAGAGGTTAAGCTGGGCACAATTTTTAAACCAGTTAGAATCGGAGAGAGATTTGCAGGTGATTGGTGCAGCCTGGAAATTGAGAAACAGTCTCGGACTACCTCCTCCCGTGTCATCGGAGAGTATAGTTTCGCTGGCTCTATCGAATATTCGGAAGTCAGACGTGACGGAGGCTCAGGTAGTTGAATCCCTACATCTGTTGGCTTATGCTGAGGCAGACACTGTAATCAGTGAAATTTTGACTTACGTTGATGCCAGGCGACCGATCAAAATACAACAGGCGGCCCTAGATGTTTTATTGGGATATAATGATGTCAAGGTTGTTGCAAGGCTGGTGGAAAACTGGTCAGGACTGAGCCCCTCGCTGCGTAAACGGGTCACTGATGCATTGATATATAATGCGGATAATCACGAAATTTTATTTGCCAGTTTGGAAAATGGTGATTTAAATATGAGTGAATTCAATTTTGATCTTGAGCGGAGGCGTCGGTTATTGAATAGTAAGGATGAAAAAACCCGAAACCGGGCTGCAACCCTGTTTAGTGATGCGGGAGTAGTTCAACGGAAAGACGCAATTGATAAGATGCGGCCGGCTTTGTCGATGGTTGGCAATACCGTGGCAGGTAAGAAAATCTATGAAATTCAATGTGCCACTTGTCACCGTTTCGGTAATATGGGACAAAATGTGGGACCTGACCTTAGTGAAATAAGTAGAAAAAGTAAGGAAACCTTGTTACACGATATTTTGGATCCCAATGCAGCCTCGGATCCTGAATTTATTAATCATATTGTCGATATGAATGATGGTCAGGTCTATAGTGGTATCGTCGAAGATGAGACTGACGATGCCATATTTATAAAGATGATGGGAGGGGCAGAGATTACGCTGGCAAAAAGTCAAATCAAAAACCTTCAATCGACTGGCCTCTCCTTAATGCCGGAAGGCCTGGAAGGAAATATAACCGTCAGTGAAATGGCTGATCTTTTGGCTTTCTTACAGCAGCCAAATCTTTAGCCTGAATTATGCATTGAAGTTGTCATGAAAGTAGAAGTGCAATAAAGACGGGATTAGCTGGTTTTGAGCTCGGAAATGGTCACCATCTTGGTAAGTATCAAATCGTGTTCGCATTGCTGGAATTCTGATTAGAATAGAAATCCTGACCAATTCAACAACAGGAAATGGAATTTGAAGCAGGATCAATAGATGGTACCCCTAAAACAACACAATGAAAGGAGTCCTGCTTCTTTCATTGTGTTGAGATAATATTTTGATGTCTTTTAAGACAATTAATAATCGGAAAAATCAGCTGGAGTGAGCAAATATGTATTATTTTTTGAGACCGTGTTTTTGTATTCTTCTTTTGCCGAAAGTACCTTCCATGCCGGGGCCACCCTGAAGGCGTCCCAATGGGCATTGCGGTCCTCCATATTTTCGAAGGTTGTCATGTAGACCAAATTGGGCGTATGGGCTCCAATCAATGTTTCCCCATAAAAAACAGCATTAAAATTTAGATCTTCAAATATTTCTATTTCTCCGCCCTCATTGAACATTTCGACTTTCTTCCGGTAAAGTTTTTCTGACGCAGCCTCATAACTTCGCAGCTCGTAAATACGCTCTTTTTTTGCATTTTTTAACTTTGGTATTTGCATTTGCGGGTGAAATTTAAAGGCCTTTAGAAGACTTGATTCAATCCGGTCATATACAGGCTTGTCATGACTGGTGTTCCAATAATCCATACCAGTTTTCAGGTGCGTCTTATCTTCTGTCATTTTATCATCTATTTGCAAAATGGTTGACAAGTCCTGTCCGGGTATCAATACATACATTGACTTCTGGGCGGCAGTGTCGTTGCCTACTAGTGAAAAGACTCCAATTTGATTGAAGCCCAGGCTATGCAGTGCCGGAACATAAGCATTCTCAAGATAATTGGATAACCTCTCAGCTTGTTCATTGGTCGAAAAATGATAAGTCTTTAAGAGATAGAAATCTGATTTTTGAGCCTGCGTCATGGATATGGAAAGCATCGAAAGAAAAACTATAGATCTGAAATTCATTTTTATAATATTTGGATTTAAATCATAATTACATCAGGACCATAGTTTTTTCAAAACCACTACCTGTTATTTAGTATTTGGAGCAGTGCCTTAATTTCAATTTTATTCCCTGGAAAAAAAGACTGATCCACAAAGTTAACAGTTCCCCTGACAAGTGAAGGTTCGTTTTCTAAAATCGATTCAGTTTTGAAATTTTCATTTAACGGATGATGGCAACATTGCCTGAAACTGTCCGTAGGAACACATCACGCAGTTCTTGTACCTGATATTGCAAAACATAGACATAGACTCCATTGGATGCCATTTTATCGTGGACCATTCCATCCCATGCATGATCCATATTTGTCGATTGAGAGAGTAAACTACCCCACCGGTCATAGATGCGAATGGAAAATTCCTGGAGGTTGCAATCGGAAAAGACCTCAAGCTCGTCATTGATTCCATCGCCATTGGGGGTAAAAGCGTTGGGAACATAAACGAGGCAAGGTTTACAGTTGGCAAATTCAACGGAGATGGAATTTTGCACTGCTCCGCATTCATTATGAATAGTGGCAGAATATACACCTGATTCTGCAATGGTGATGATCGGCAGGGAGGAACCATCAGACCAGAGGTACGACATCGAACCGGGGTTCGTAATATCTAATTGGAGGGTCGATCCCTCACAAACAAGGGTATCCGGCCCCAAATCCGGAGGAAGGAGAGGTGCATTTACAATTTCAAATCCAAAATTCATGGCATTCTGCATGGGATTACCGCAGAGATCCAGAAAATCGGTTTGTCCATCCAGTATGACTTTAAGATTGTATGTACCCGGAGCGGAGATTGCCGGACTAAATCGCAGCGTGAAGTATTTATCATAATCTCCCTGCACAGTATGTGCATTGGAAGTGACCAGTACAGCATGCTCTCCATCGGGTCCCTGAAGAACAAAATTTTCCCTGCCTATAGAGTTCAGTTGAATGTTTTCAGAAAACTCCATATTAAAAATGTCTACCTGGCAATCAAAAGGTGGGTCTACCGAAATGATTTCCGGTGCCTCATTGTCAAATATTCCCAATTCTCCCGAAGGACTAAAGTCAATTGTATATCCATTCTTTGAACTGTTCCAGTTGGATACTACCAGAACATAGGTATTTCCTTTTAAAACCGGTACAAAAGCATTATGAGGTGAAAATCCACTAAAACGATCCGGTGGAAAGCTACTACATCCTCCACCTTGTACGGTATAATCTGATTTTCCATTTGCACCGGTGACTCCATTGCATTTAAAACCATCACCAAAATTGCTTCCCGCTGCATTACAACTAACTTCCAGGGCACTCAGATGGAAAATATCCTGACATCGGGCATGGGTGATGTCATAGAGTGCCCAATCATAATCATCATTGAGATCATTAGGAGTCAGGGTAAAGCCAAAATCTCCCGAATTATTGACGGTGAAGGTGTACCAGATGCTGTTCGTTTCTGCATCCATACAGGAGAAGCCTCCATTGCCAAAGCCATTGATCTCGTTGTGATAATTTCCAGCACCCGAGGGAGCGTTTCTTTCTTCATAAATTTCGGTACAAACAGGTATGGCTCCCAGACAGTCCTGAATGGTTGGTTTCTGTCCATAAAGCAGGGAAAAGGCAAAAACGAATTTCAACAGGAAGATTTTTGTGATCTTTTCGGGAGATAACATGCGACAAATGACTAATTTATCTCTAAACGATCGAATTTACCTGATCGAGTGTTGCGATTCGCAAATAAATATAGCATCTAACTTGTTCTTTGCACCAATACTTCATCATCAGAAACCTTACGTAGCTACGGCTATGTGCGGTTCTACTTCTTCGTTTTGGCACAAAACAACTGCGTTTTATACTAAACTTATTTATGATGCACTAGAGGTTTACCCTGTTAAAATTAACGGTTATCTTAAAACATCGATCAAATAGGAATATTTAACAGTAAAACTACGATTTCTGATCCCTTCCTGCCCTCTCAATTCATTGTAAACCAGGAATAATCCGGAATTGGCTTGCTGAAGCCAGCTGAAACGAATATTGGTAGACCAGATATCTGATACGCTATTGTATTGAATTAAACCCTGAGCGAAAATACGGGGCGTGAACGAATAGGAGAGACGGGAACCAAAAAGTTTTGCAATAAAATCACCCTGTGGTAGCTGAATATCATTATGACTTAGAATGAAATCCGAATTAAACCGGTCTCCAAACCGCAGTTTAAGAGTGGCGCTGTTCGCATATCGTTTACCTCCAAAGAACCCACCCAGAATATGCCGGGTACTAACAGAAAGGTTTTTACTTTCATTAGTCATAAAAACCAGTTGGGCTTCGCTATGAGCATAGGTATCTGATGGAACAATAACTCCAGGGGATATCTCAAAAGGTGCCAGAACTCCTTCTGACGTCAGGTTGATACCCGTATGTATTTCTACCCCACTTTGCCATTCCCAATGGTTATCAATATGGAGAAATTTTGTCTCCTGAAATCCATCGAATGTCCAGTAGCTTCGATACGATACATGCGGTCGCAATTCCATCAAACCAAATTTTCCATTCATACGCCATTGATAGAGTGCTCGAAATTCCGGTTTTCTAAAGGCTTGTCTTAAGAGAAAGCCTACTTCCGGGTTGAATCCGGCACCCACTTCGGTGTAACCACCCATCAGACTCCATCCATTCCAATCATAATTTGCCTGAAATTTCAGGGAGTGATCACTTTCTGTGATTCCCGGAGTGTTGGTCTTAGCCAGATATCCGGATAATCTGGCTTTCTGACCAATCCCCAGTTTACCATCAAGGGCAAATGTTCGGTTGAAATCTTTATCCAGTTCGCTCATTCCTTCACGGTTGATAAAAACACCGCCGATGGCCGAACGTTTTGCGGAAAATTCGTGATTTACCCGGGCTACCGTGAAATTGTTGGCCTGTATCTGAAATTCCTCCAGCTCATTGGTAAACATCGATAGAAACCCAATATTGGTATTGTTGATTTTACCCGAAAGTCTGGCACCTCCGGTGATCGGAACCAATTGTCCACCGGTTCCAATGCCAATACGCCGGCTAAAGAACAAATCGACTTCTCCGGGACTTCCGACACTAAACTGACCGGCATTTTCCAGGAAGAAAGGACGCTTCTCCGGAAAGAACAAATTAAAACGATCGAGATTGACCTGTTGATCGTCAACCTCTACCTGGGCAAAATCGGTATTGTAGGACAAATCAAGGGTTAAACTGGGAGTAATGCTATACTTGACGTCCAGACCTGCGTCTCCGGTGAGGTTTGTTTCCGGACTAGATGCTGAAAAATCCTTTTCTGCTCTTGCCAGAACATAAGGAATCACTTTCAGGTTACCAGGGCTTTTAAGGTTCAATCCGGTCAGGGTACCGGCAAGTGATAGCCTGTTGAGATCAAAATTGATCGGAATAGGTGACCAGTAGACAATTTCATTGGTCTTTCTGATATTTCTGCGGAAATTGAGACCCCATGTCTGGTTTTCACCACTCTGGTAACGAATCGTCCTCAAAGGAATGGCAAATTCTGCGCTCCATCCAAAATCCCCCACCTTAGCTTTCACTGTCCAGGAGGCGTCCCAATTGAGATTAAATCCACCAATAATGCCTCCCTGCTGTCGATTCAGGTTGAAATTACCAATTCCTTCATTGTCTACCTGAGCATCATATTCGACTCCAAGAGGGTTGGTTCCAAACACAAATCCATTTTGCCCATCGTGATAGGTGTCAAAAATCATCATGAATGCATCCGTATTGTCCAGGGATGCATCTCTCCTGGCATCGGATACCACCAATTTTTCCGGATGTGCATCGTAACACACAATGGAAATGTAGAACGTCTCCAAATCATATGTCACTCGAATTTCGGTTAATTCACTTGCCGGGGCACCAGCGCGTGGCTGCGTCTGTACCAGTTTACCAAATGCCGGAATATTTTGCCAATAGGGATCCATCCGTACCTCACCATCGATAATAGGTTTTTCATCCGTTTTCAGTGCACTTGTGCTGGGTCGGCTTCCGGTATTGATATTCCCATTTTCAAGAGGTTGCCCGAATACAACCGATGTAACAGTAAAAAGTAGTGCAAATGTTGCTGCCCGTTTTGTATGTTTTGGAATCACGTAAGCATCAATTAGTTCTTCCTAGTCAAGAAGCGAAACTAAGGTAACTGTTAGTCATCTTTACTTATAGACAAAATTAGAATAATCGCTGGATTTTCAAGATGGTTTGAGTCATTAGCTACTTCACAGTTGACCTCCCCGTTTCTGTCCACACCCGTCCGATGGTCGATAGGCCAATGAATCATCAATATTGGTTTATGAATGCAGAAGTACAAGGCTGATCGACAGAGTCAGACCCGATAAATGGCATGATAAATGCGGTTCTGCTGATGAATCGGCAGACTTGCTGATAGACTCATCATAGGTATCCCACCTTCTACAATTTGATATAGAAGTCTTATTCAAATTAATCCTTGTGCATAATTGCTTACCTATGAGGCATATAATATTTTTTTTGCTGATTTTAGTATCGGACAACGTTTTCTCCCAGGCCTGCAAAATGCCTTCTGCATTAGACCAGATACGCCCAGACCGATGTGGCATTCGCTATGTCAAATCGGAAGGTTCACAGGTTAATGTCATTTTGGAGTTTGAGAAAAAAGCACGTATTCTGACTCCGGATAATCCCAATGATGTTCGGGGCAAGCTGGTTAACTTGATTGGCTTATACTATTTAACGTATGACCAGGCTGGTGAGATCCTTGAAGAAAAACGCGTCTTTGTGCAGACCGGAGAGATACCGGATCGTGGACTTGTTTTTGGCCTTAACGGACAACGGGGTGAATTGTTGGAGAGTGAACTCAAACTCATCTCTCTGGAAGATTATACCCGGGTGCCATGGGGAGGATCTGTAAAGAGTATACATAAGAACCCAATTAATGCCAGGTCATCAGCTGTTTATTTTGAAACCGAATTAAATGTTGACAAAACCCTGAGGATAACCGACCTCCAAATTGCGAAGTTGGAGACATCGAATATTACATCTGATACTGTACCGGTCTTCCGTAAAAAAACATCTCTCTTTGAGTATGATAGTTGTACTAAAAAGAGATTCTGGACGAATCAATATCTTCCGGTGACAGATCCCGCTGAGGGTTTCACATTGGCTATGCTAAACCACTATGATAAGGATGTGGAAAAAGATATCTCAGAAAAATTACTGAGATTGGTTTCATTTGACTCTAATGGCCAGGTAGCTGGTTCCCATCAGTTCGAATTTGAATCTCCAATGTTTGTGGTCTATCGGAATGAAACTTTCCAGGAAAGTTTGGACGGCATATCGGCACTGGATAAACAAATATGGGTTCTAAAGTCAAAAACCTATGTCGATGATTCTCACAAGTTAGGGCAATATTATTATTACAGTTTTGACAAAAAAGCTCAATTAAACACATCAGCAGTCGTGGTTTCCAGGCATCATATCTTTGATCCTCTTAATGTTTTCTGGCAGGATGAAGGTGTATTTTATATGTCAAATACAAATCATGAAATTGTGAGCTGTTTTATCGAAAATAGTGGGAAATACCATATAAATTCTTCTGGTGAAAGGCTTGGACGGTTGAGGGAATTTATTCAGAGACGTAGTCAGAACGGAAATCATTCAATTGAGTTGGATTTACATCAGCAGCCCACGGTTTTCGAGGATGGCAATGTGTTGATGATCTATCGGGTTCAGGAGAACGTTGGCGTTGCTGCAGGAGTTCAGCTCTCGGCGGAGATGGCAGACGCCACTCTGGTGGATCATGGATTTGTTGTCGTTTTATTAAATCCCCAGGGTCTGATTAAAGAGGCAGATTTTTACCATCGTCCTCAAAATGCTGATCCTCGTTCATTGATGGAGTTAGGCCCGGTTGAAGAAAATGAAGCCGGATGTATCTCATTTTATGCGACTGATAAAACATCAGATGGTATTTATCCGGTCTT
Source organism: Saprospiraceae bacterium (assembly GCA_041748995.1). Taxonomy (GTDB): domain Bacteria; phylum Bacteroidota; class Bacteroidia; order Chitinophagales; family Saprospiraceae; genus JABDMH01. The sequence continues at coordinate 10,678 of JBGTCB010000975.1, forward strand.
CTGCACTATACAGCATAATAAGGTATCCTTTGTCAGAAGCAAGAAAGGGCCTATCACCTCACGTCAAATTTATTACGATGCCAACGAGGCTGTGGTCGGTTACTTTGGTTTAAAGAAAGATCCTACAGACCCACGCATCTCAGTCCGAACCCTTGAGATTCTGAGGGAGGGTCAATAGGAGGCGGTGTATACCAGCCTACTAGTAGACAAACACATCAATTATTGTTGGTAATTTTAATATCTTTTTGTGATCTTCTGCGTTGCCAAGCCTCGTCGTAGCTACGGCTATGCCTACGTTTGGCGCCTTGAATCCCATCAAAAATCTTATTAAAATTTCTC
>JBGTCB010000976.1:0-2901 GCA_041748995.1 Saprospiraceae bacterium
AATTGGCAGCAGTATCTAATCACCTTGTTTACCAGGTGATCAGTAATATTATAGTTGAAAAAGGATGAAGCATGGCTGTATAGTACTCTACAGCCATGCTATAACATTTGCCTAAAGATGATGAGAAATTTCTACAATTTACAAATTATTTTCAATCACATCTTCGTTTTGTTTGCCGGAGGTTTGGTGGGCAATGGACATGGCAGGTTTGAGCTATAATTGCTCCCCCAGCCACCCGGTCATGGTTGCGCGTAATTGTGTAGGAGGACCATTTCATGTATTGCCGGTATTTCAAAGGTACGAGTATCAACCACCCCTGGCCATAGATGGTTATTTACCGGGTCACAAGTGCCCTTTGGATGAGAAATAATCAGACCAGCAAACTTTTCGACATGGTCGGGATAGACAGATGTGGTTTGGGAGCTGGATTGACCATCTGAAATGGAAGGTGAGCAGATTAAAATAATCCCTGCCAAACTTTCCTTCGAATATTTATTCTGGTCTGTTCTCGAGCTCTTTGCTGAGTGGGTATCGGTTTCTCATTGATTTTTTCATTCACAAATGTGATCTTCGATGAGTATTGGCGGTCGGAATTCCATCTCATATGGTATCTATATGGTTACTTTTATTAGAATAGTCGCAGGATTACAGAAAATCTGGATTTATTGATTGATCTAATTTATACGTCTCGCCTACCCATTTGACCATTATTAAATTTACATTATTGTTCGAGATTTTAAAATATGCCGGATGCAGAAAATAAATTGCTATTTATTGACGATACTATTTATTCCTTTTTGCTTTTCAATCTCGGCACAGCTTTACCCAGATAGTTTAATAGAGATACAGGGTTTAAGTCTGGAGGATTCAGGAAAATCATACACACCTCATCCCACCAAAGTGCCGCAATATTTGGCAGCAACAAATTCAGATATGGGAGGGAATACCAGTGTGCGCAGGCTTGATCCTGAAAATATACCCTGGAAAACGCAGGGGTATTTTCAACGTAATCGCGAGCTGGGTCAAACCTTTAATATTCCTGCTGACACGTCTTTTCAAATAGATGCGATCGTTCTGCGTACGGGTAATGGAGACAATGCGGTTCTTGCTGGTACCGGTGGTGCGGAAGTTCAGGTGCAAATTTTTGAAGTAATTGGTACGCCTGTGATTAATGACAATGGGACTCCCCAAGGTACCGAATCTACCCACGGTTTTAATACCAATCATCGTACAGATGACTTTCTGGAGGGTATAAATTATCAAAGTATCGTTCTGATCACCGGTGGAGTGTTTCCTGATATTCCACCGACGTCGCAAAATGGAGGTCAGGCAGGCCACCTACGCTATGTGCGATGGGATTTACCAGATGGGGCTGAAGTGACGTTGGAAGGAGGAAAGAGCTACGCGTTTATTGTTGGATTTGTCGAAGATGGCCCTGGACATGGCTTTACCGTGGGAAATAATAATAATGCGGGTAGTGGTGCTGTCCCAAATTTCAGACGGGATGCGAATGGGAAGCCCTGGTGGTCAATTCGAAGGGAAGGTGATGGTACCTTGCCGCCAACTCAGATTCCCGGCCCATCTCCGCCGATCGATGAAATGCAGAGGGACCAACTTATCAAAGAATCATTGTTTGATTCTTCATACCACTGTACTTTGTCTCCTACGACAGATGGATTTCCGGATGTTGACACTTACCGGACCCTGGAGTTTTACATCGAAGTAGAGAATGGCTGCTTACCTTCCGGTACCCCATGCAATGACGGAGATTCAACGACCATCGATGATGTTGAAGACGGCTATTGCAATTGTCTGGGCCGGGTCGAGAATGGTTGCAGATCAAATGGCAAAATAAACTATAGTCGTTATAATGACCAATTCACCTCAACTCCAACTACAGGCAGTCTGAAATCAAATGCCAAGTACCCCGATGATCCGGATGAAGTCAGAGAATTGGATCTTTTTGAGGCTCCCAGTAATGTGGGTGATCGTTATGGTGTGCGTATGTATGGTTATATCTGCCCTCCTGCAACAGGAGCTTATTATTTTTATATATCGGGAGATGATCATGTGGAATTAAATATAAGCACTGACGCAACGGAACAGAAACTGGAACGAATAGCTCACCACGAAGGAGCTACCCAGCCGAGACAGTGGGATAAATATACAACCCAGCGATCAAAGCCTGTTTTTCTGGTAGCGGGTGAATCGTATTTTATTGAAGCTTTGATGAAAGAAGAGGCAGGTAATGACCATCTGGCGGTTGCCTGGACTTTACCAAATGAAAATTTTCAAGGACCTATTCCTGGTCATTTTCTCAGTTCTGAAATCCAATGTGAGCCTTCCGGTACGGCATGTGATGATGGGAACGCGAACACGATAGAGGATGTAGAAGACGGTAATTGTGGCTGTCAAGGGATAAATACCTGTGCAGCAGAGGGTACCCCATGTGACGATCGGAATTCGTACACTATTAATGACCAGGAGGATGGTAATTGTGGCTGTCAAGGTCAACTTCTCACTTCGCCGGGACTCACGGTCTCTGCAATAGGAAAAACTTATGGTAGGAATACCCTCCGTACACCGGAGTATCTATATTTTAACAGGGCTGACATGGGTGGCAGCACCAGTGTACGCAATGTCGATCAAAATAATCTCTCATGGAAAGAAGAGGGATATTTTCAGCGAAATCGTGACCTTGGTCAGGTCTTTAGCATTCCGGATGATACAGCCTTTGTTCTGGATGCTATCGTATTACGCACAGGTAATAGCAGCAGTGCAGTCAAAAGAGGTGCAATCGGGGCAGCAGTCTACCTGCAACTTTTTGAAGTCATGGGTGACCCGCAAATCAATGATAACGGAACTCCTGCAGGTACAACCTCGATGCATGGATTTACGAGC
>JBGTCB010000977.1:0-4758 GCA_041748995.1 Saprospiraceae bacterium
TTGGGTGAGGTCAAGATTACCACTCAAAAATTTTACCGGGTTAATGGAGGTTCAACCCAGCTGAAAGGAGTCATTCCAGACATCATCTTACCCTCACCTTACAATTATATCAATGCAGGTGAAAAAGACCTTGATACCCCATTGGCCTGGAGTGAGATCGAACCGGTTGACCATAGTCAACGTGTCATGGTTTTGCCGGATCGTGACTTATTAGCAAAAGCTAGTAATGATCGAGTTGCCAGTAATGCGAAATTTCAACTCATTGAAGAAAGGGCTATGTTGCTGAAAGAACAGCAGGAGGATCACACGATATATCCACTCAGTCTTGAAGGATATCAAACAGAATACAATCGAAGGGAAGTTCAAAATGAGCGGTTTAAGAATATGTACAAAACTGACATGCCCCTGCTTGTTCGAAATGTAGAGTCAGAAGGAACCCGTGAACAACTGGACGATACAGGAAAAGCAAATAATGAAGATTTTATGGAGGGTATTAAGAACGATATCTATATCGGAGAGGTTCTTAATATTATGAGAGATATGCTAAATCAACAGTAGATTCTATTGATATATTAGCTTTCTTTCAGTAAAGGAAATCCGGCCCATGATGAACTGATCGTGGGCTTTTTTGTAAGAGTCTAAATCAAAGCCTTTTGAGTATCATGAACCTGTTCAGGGTCATATTTACTTTTTTATTACTTAGTATTTTCGCTACTGTTTACAGTCAGGGTGATTTGGGTACTACTACCCAGATATCCCTTGAACAAGGACTTTCAGATCGCACGATAAAAGATATTGCTAAAGATCGTGATGGTTATATCTGGATAGCCACCCGTAATGGATTGAATCGCTATGATGGACTGCATATTGTCAATTATGACAATCATCCAAGCAGTCAAACAAGGATCAGTTTCAAGGATATCAGTAAGATCCTCTGTCGGAAAGATGGGTCATTGGTGATTCAGTATGAAAATAACAGACGTTCGGTCGATGTTTTAAAGCCTTCATCAACTCAAGCCCAAAATCTTTTTTTAAATCGGGAAAACGGTGTTTTAGGGCAAGTTGAAAAATTGTATCTATCTAAAAGATCTGGTGAACTGTATGCTTTAGTAACAAAAGACTCCAGTCTTATTGTTCAAAGGATGAATCATTTGCAGCGGTTTGATAGTGTTTTTACTCTCCGGGGTTACTTGGCAAAGCCCTCATCTTTATACAATTTCATCATAACTGACCGGGGCTCATTCTGGTTGAGTGATAATAAAATTGGCTTGATCCAAAGCGATTCATTTGGAACCATCCAGTCCATACTATCCTATGACTCACTTGGGCTAAATGAGAATGCTGGACTGGCAAAGATTTTTTACCAGGATCGTCTGGGTAGAGTGTGGCTTAGTTTTAGTAATGCACCCGGACTCTGGGAGTTTAATGAGGCGGCAGGATACTTTACACCTTTCCAATTGGAAAATTTACCAGGGACCTATGATAAACTCTGGGAAGATGAGCTGGGCACCGTCATGATCTCCACTGAGGATGGAGGTCAGACCAAAGATCTTTTTGTAATATCTTCTGATGATGCAGTTGATAACTTCGATCAGCTACTTGATCAGGAGAGAGACATCAAGATGATCTATAGTGATGATTTCGAAAGGTTACTTTTTGTCGGCACAACCAGTGGTGTGAAAAAGATCACCCTCACTAAAAAGAGAGTGGAGAAGTTTTTTGCTAAAAACGATACTTCAAATGTACAGGAAGTTGTGCGGGGAATTGAGGAACTTCCCGATAGTACGTTGATTATTGCCGGGTCATCGAATCGCTGGCATCGCCTTAATGCGAGGCGAGATTCAATGACACCGATTGATTTTCAGCTCCAGCATGGCGAGGAAGTTTCCTATTGTGATTGTGCACGCCAGTTGGTTTATGATCACGATGGAGGGCTATGGGGCACTCGATTTAGCAGTACTTATAGAGCTGAATTGATTAAGATGGATATCTTGACGGATAAATTTAGTTCATACTATTTTCCTCAAAAGATACAAAGTTTAATCCTTGGACTGGATGGCTTGATTTGGTTAGTTTCGGGAGGTAATGATGATGAAAATAGACTGACCAGTTTTGACCGCAAAACGAAAATCTTTCGTCATTACTTCTTAGCTGATGGCGCCAATCCACTTAGAGATTATAAAGTAACCTATTTATTTGAAAGCAAGGATCGAAGTAAGTGGATTGGTACTACTACCGGGTTGATCAGAATCACCAGTCAGGGAGAGATGAGCATCTTCCAGGCTTCTGACAATTATCACGGCATCAGCAGCAATCTGATTTATGTAGTCACCGAAGATAGTCAGCATAGGATCTGGATAGGAACTGATGGGGGGGTCAATATTTATGATCCCGGGAGTGGAAACAAGGAGGAGTTTATCTATTATGATACCCGTGACGGATTGCCAGATAATAATGTTTGTGGTATAGTTGAGGATGACAATGGAAATATGTGGTTTAGTACTTTCAACGGGCTTTCATACTTCGATCTATCCTTGCGATCATTCAGAAATTTTGGAGTTGCAGATGGTTTCAGTAATCTTGAATTTAATCTGTACTCTTTCTACAAAGATAAATTTGGTCATATCCTGGTGGGAAGTAATGATGGATTGAACTATTTTAATCCAAATGAATTACTGGAGAGAAATCTCGATGCACCGATCCTGCTATCTAAATTGTCATATTATGATAAAATTGAGGGCGCAATTATTGAAAATCTGCATAACCTTCAGAGCATTAAAGAAGTAGTATTACCTGCCTCAAACCGCTATTTTCATTGTGCATTTGCGTTGGCAGATTATGCATATCCCCAGTTGAACCAATTTCAATATAAATTGGAAGGTCTTGATATTGAGTGGAACTCAATTGGCACTCAAAATGAAATCCGGTTTAATAATTTACCCGCTGGAAATTATATCTTGAAAATCAGGGGCACTGATCGAAATCTCAACCTAAGTAGCCGGCAATTTTCATTGAGAATTAAAGTGAACCAATATTTTTATAAGAAAGCCTGGTTTATTTTCTTATGCATAAGCGCAGTTCTTCTGGCTATTTATTTATTTCACCGGATACGCTTGCGCCAGGTAATTCAGATGGAACGATTACGTACTAAAATATCCAGTGATTTACATGACGATGTTGGAGGGTTATTATCAGGATTAGCTATGCAGACAGAACTCCTTGAATACACTGCTGCAGATAAAGATAAACCTAAGTTAAAGAGGATCAGTGACATGAGTCGAAATGCAATGGCTCAAATGCGGGATGTAATTTGGGCTACTGATGCCCGAAAAGACCGGTTTGAAGATTTAATTGTACGGATGAAAGAGTATGCGGCAGAAATCCTCTTTTCACGGAATATCACTTGTCATTTTCATGTTAAGGGAATTTTAGCTGAAAAGAAATTACCGGTGCAGGTTAGACAAAACCTTTACTTGATTTTTAAAGAAGCTATTACTAATGTAGCCAAACATTCCAATGCTACCAGAGCAGATGTCTCTCTGATCCGGGAGGGGTCATCATTGCAATTGATCATTTCTGACGATGGTACTGAAATATCAGAAAATGGACATACCTCATCCCTGAATGGGGCCGGGCTAAAAAACATGGAGATGAGAGCACAAAACATTAATGCCGATTTTAGCATTAGTAAGGATAAGGGCTTTACGGTTGCTGTTAAGATGAAAGCAATTGTCTGATATGGTAGATCAAAGTTAAAATTGGCTAACACCTGACTATTTTCACCCTGACTCTGTCAAGATATTTTTTTGTAACTAAGTATTAAATTTAAGTTCATGAGTATCATAGCTGTAGGAATCGTAGAAGATGAGCCAATTGTCAGGGAAAGTCTCGTGACTTTTTTTGAAGGACAACCCAATTTGCAGGTTGTTTGTCAGGTAAAATCCCTGGAGGATTTCCAGGAATTTTATGCTGATGGAGCTGGTAATGCACCGGATGTGTTGTTGCTGGATATCGGGTTGCCCGGTATGTCCGGTCTTGAAGGTATCCGGGTGATCAAGAAGATCATTCCTGATACTGATATCATCATGCTGACCACCTATGAAGAATCTGAAATCATCTTTAAGGCTTTATGTGCTGGTGCTTGTTCCTATTTGAGTAAGCGATCCTCGCTTTCTCAAATCCTCGAAGCTATTACTGTAGTCTTTCTTGGGGGATCCTATATGTCGCCTTCCATTGCGCGAAAAGTAGTTACCTACTTCTCCCCATCTGATAATTCAAAAAAGGAATTGTTGACCCCCAGGCAACAGCAGATCGTGACAGGATTAGTTGAAGGACTCAGCTATAAGATGATTGCTGATAAGTACCTTGTTTCAATAGAAACCGTTCGGGATCATATCAAGAAGATCTATAAAAAACTTCAAATCAATAGTAAAGCTGAATTGATAAAACTCTCTGTCGACGGGGACATTTGATCTAGTACATCGTTTCTGAAGTAAATGATACTAAGGACGGTTTCTTTTTCGTCAGATGAAATCTGGGATGCTGACCGGACCTAATAAAGCCATTTCGTGACTTAAGATGAGCAAAAGGGTACCCCATCAAGATGTGGTTTCAGAACTCATGAACAGTACTTATCTTTAAACTATCAATTAAGATGATCCTTTTTTGATTTTGATACTTTAAGTTAAATGAGGCTTTAACGTAACACACACTCAACCTAAAACTCCGAGAATAAACGATTTTCGGAGTTTTTTTTGT
>JBGTCB010000978.1:0-3525 GCA_041748995.1 Saprospiraceae bacterium
AATGAAACTTTCAGGACAACGCTGGTCCATATATGGATGCCAAGCCATTGCAAACTTAAGATGTTATCAGAAAGCAAATGAGTGGAACATGGTCAAGAAAGTAATTGCCGCTGCAGCTTGATGCAATTTGTCATACACACACCTGGTAGACAGTAAGATAGCTCAATACCGCGAATTCGACGAATAATTGGTGACGATGGAATAATCCTTTTACCATCTGTAGCCAAATCTTAATACATTTGTGCCATGGCAGATAAAAAGGCTGAGATCGTCAAAGCGGAACCTCATGCAGAGATGACCTTTCTGGAGCACCTGGAGGTACTTCGATGGCATATCATCCGTTCATTGGTAGCGATCGCGTTGTTTGGTATCGTGATGTTTTTGAGCAATGATTTTATCTTTGACCGGGTACTTTTTGGTCCGAAGTATTCAGATTTTCCTACCTACCAGTGGTTCTGTCCTATCGTAGATCGTATGTGTGAAGCGCCCGTGTTTAATGTCCAGACGATCACTATCGAAGAAAAATTTGTCACGCATCTTAAAGTATCCATCATCCTCGGCATCGTGGTAGCATTTCCCTATATTTTTTGGGAAGTCTGGAGTTTTATCAAACCCGGCCTATATCCTAAGGAGCGGAGGGCGGCCAGGGGCATTGTCTGGATCTGCTCTTTCCTTTTTCTGGTGGGTATTTTGTTTGGCTACTATATTATTACGCCGTTTGCCTTAAAGTTTCTGACCGGTTGGGAAGTAGCAACAGACACAATTTTGTCGACACCGACACTGACTTCTTACGTCAATAGCATAACTTTTTACACCTTGCCTTCCGGAATTATTTTTGAGATGCCGATCGTAGTGTATTTTTTAACTAAGATCGGCCTTATGAGTCCGGAATTTATGCGTCAGTATCGTCGTATGGCCATTATTGTTATATTGATAGTTTCAGGAATAATAACCCCTCCGGATGTCATGACCCAGTTTTTGATTGGAATACCATTGTATCTACTTTATGAGATAAGTATTGTGGTATCGCAACGTGTGGTGAAGGCACAGCAGCAGGAAGAGAAAACATAGGATATGAAGCGTATTTCATCATCCGCAACGTTGTTTCTCAAGATTTTTTTACCCACTTTCTGGCTGGTGTTTTTTGGCTCTTTCACGCTGGCGGCCGTGCTCAGCGGCAATGGAAAAAGTCCTTTGTTTGGTAACGGGATTTTCAAATTTGGGATCTTAGGTTTTTTTGGTCTCGGAGCGCTGGTACTTTACTTCACCCTGATGCAACTAAAGAGGGTGGAGTTTGATCGTGAGTACCTGTATATCACCAACTATTTTAAGACGGTCCGGTATCTCCTGAAAGATATTGATCACATTTCTGAAACCAATTTAGTATTGGTACACCTGGGACATATTTACCTTAAAGCTCCGGGAATATTTGGCCGTAAAATTACCTTTCTTCAGAGCCGGCAAAAATTTGAAGACTATGTAAAAGCCAACCTGGATTTCTCAGGATTACTGAACCTGGAAGACAAGTAATCACTTATTTTCTGGTGAGACTAACGATCGGACAGATCATTTCCTCCATAGAAATACCTCCATGCTGAAAGGTATTCCTAAAATAAGTATTGTAGTAGTTATAATTATTCGGATAAAGAAAGTATTTGTCATCCTTAGCAAAGATGTATGAGGAACTGACATTCGGTCTGGGTAAACCAATTTCTTCAGGGTCCCTTATTTCAAAAACATCTTTAGCATCATACCTTAGGTTTCTTCCCAATTTATATCGGAGATTTGTAGTAGTCTCCCGGTCACCCACGACCTTTGATGGTTGCTTGACTCTAATCGTACCATGGTCAGTAGTCACCAAAAGGGTGATATCTTTTTGAGATATTTTCTGCAATGCAGTCCATAATGGAGAATGGATAAACCAGGAGTTAGTAAGCGAACGGTAGGCTCTTTCATCACCGGCGAGTTCTTTAAGTACTTCCATTTCCGTTCGGGCATGTGAGAGCATGTCAATAAAATTATACACAATCACTGTCAGATCATTATGCAAATAGTTAAGTATCTGATCTTCCAGTTGCTGGCCATGACTTACATTAGTCACTTTAAAGTAATCCATACGTACATCATCTCTCACCAGTCTTTTTAATTGGGTCTGGAGTAATTCTTTTTCAAAAAGGTTTTTTCCACCTTCTTCAACATCATTTTTCCAATAGGCAGGAAAATGTTTTTCAATTTCCCGCGGCAACATTCCGGCGAAAATGGCATTTCGGCTATATTGAGTGGAGGTAGGTAAAATACTGTAAAAAAAATCTTCGTTAGTCACCCGGAAATCATTAATCAGCGTACGTTCAATGATTTTCCATTGATCAAACCTCAAATTGTCCAACACAATTAGAAATATTGGTTTCTTTGCCTGAAAATGAGGTAATACTTTTTTTCGAATTAATTGATGGGATAAAATGGGGCCCTCTTCTTTTTCCTTAATCCACCCGGTATAATTTTTGACAATATATTTGGAAAATTCGGCATTAGCTTCACTTTTCTGCATACTGAGTATTTCAGACATTTCCTGGGTACGGCTGTCATCCAGTTTTAATTCCCAATTTATAATTTTTCGATAGACATTGGTCCAGTCATTAAATGTGAGACCACTGTTAATGTCCATAAAAATCTGACGGAATTCCTGTTGATAGTCTGAAGTGGTTTTCTCTCTTATGAGTCGTTTATTGTCGATGATTTTTTTTAAAGTCAGCAGGATCTGATTTGGATTGACCGGTTTGATAAGATAATCGTCGATCTGTGAGCCGATAGCCTCTTCCATGACGGTTTCCGCCTCGTTTTTTGTGATCATGACGATGGGGAGATTGGCATTATTTTCTTTTAGTTTAGCCAATGTTTCCAGCCCGGTCATTCCAGGCATTGATTCATCAAGAAAAACAATATCAATATCTTTGTGTTGTTCATACTCCTCAATGGCATCATAACCGTTGGAGACAGTCACCACTTCATAACCTTTTTTCTCTAAAAACAATAACTGCGGCTTGAGCAAATCTATCTCATCATCTGCCCACAAAATCTTGATTTTATCCATGCTGATGGGTAACTTTTATATTATGACTAAAATATGGCTGGGAGGCTGTTGAAATGCTCAACTTGTCCTGATTTTCCTCCATGTGAAGTTTCCGTTCTCGCCGCCTCTGGCTTTGAATATTTCAACAGCCTCATAACGTACCGCCCCATAAATATCTATACACCATAAGCAGGTCTTTTTCGCCATCTTATCATCATCAAAAGCCTCACGTAGCTATAGCTATGCTCGGTTTTGCTTCTTCAATATGCCAAAAAATACCAAGCTTCTTCTGTACACATACTTATGGGACAATACACTAGTAGATGGACACATTAGTTATGTTGAGAAATTTTAATAAGATTTTTGATGGGATTCAAGGCGCCAAACGTAGGCATAGCCGTAGCTACGACGAGGCTTGGCAACGCAGAAGATCACAAAAAGATATTAAAATTACC
>JBGTCB010000979.1:0-5392 GCA_041748995.1 Saprospiraceae bacterium
ACAGTCACCGAAGCAGGAGGTATTATTTGTCCGGCTATTCCCTCCTTTTATCATCAACCTCAGACAATTATAGACCTGGTCGATACGGTGGTTGACCGGGTTCTAGACTTAGCTGGATTTGATATTGACACCCAGCGATGGGGTGATCAGTAATGTTGGCAGGGAGTTATTTTTTATTGGTGGGTAAGGCCTCTGTCTCATTTATTTGTCTTAGATCCCGATTAACGGCAATACTGGCATTAAGTTCAAAGCCTGCCAGGAGAATAAAACAATTCATCTGCATCCAAATCAAAATCACGATCAGAGCACCTAATGATCCATAAATTTTACTTTGTGTTCCAAAATTGTCAATCAGGTAAGTGAAAGTGACGGAAGTAATGAGTGATACCAGAGTGGCCAATGTGGTACCGGGAGACAGCAATCCAAATTTGCGCTTCAGAGGTGGACCAAAACGATAAATCATACTGATGACACTATAGAAAAGAAAGAGAATAGCCAGCCATTTTATCAAACCGGCAAGAAATGCATATTGACGGGTATCAAAAAGTAAACTGAATACTTTGTCACCAGCTACAATTAACGTTCCGGATGTCAGAAAGGATATACCGACAAAAATGGTCAGTGACATAGCAATCATTCGATTTCGAAAATAACTCCGGTTTTTGAATGTGACCTCATGCGATTTTTCAAATCCACTCATTAGGGTCATCATACCACTTGATGCAAAAAACAAGGCTAGTATAAATCCAATCGACAACAAACCACCCCTGGGTATCGAAGTAAGACTTTCTATAGCTTCAAAGAGAAATGCATGTGCATTGACAGGCATGAATTCTCTGATTGATCTTTTAATGACTTCATCAAAATCCTCAATAGGAATGTATGGGAGTAACGTAAACATGAAAATGATGGAAGGAAAAAGGGAGAGGAAAAAGCTATAAGCTATAGAATTGGCCCGGGTGGAAATATCTTCTTTTTTTATTTCACCCACCAGAAAGACAAATACATCCCAGATTGGAATCCCTAAAAAACCAGGCATCGAATGGGCCCGCATCCATTTGCGCAGGGTGCTCAATGTCTTGAGATTCCAACGCTTAAACCATATAAATACTTTATGTAAAATAAGGCATGAGTTTTTCGATGATCGATGCTGGCGTCCGTAGTTGGGCACCGGTACCGGAATCTTTAAAACACAGAGTTACTCTGGCTTTGTTCAATAGATACTCTTCCGCATTCCTGATCTGGACATCAAAAATTATGAACCTATCCGGCAATTCGACAATGGAAGAAGAAATGGAAAGGAGGTCGTCGTATCGTGCCGGAGAGATGTATTTGGCTTCTAACCGCACGACCGGCATTATGATTCCCTGGTCTTCCAAATCTTTGTATGTCAGTCCCAGTGACCGTATTGCTTCTACTCTTCCAACTTCATAATATAGCGCATAATGACCATAATAAACAAAACCCATCTGGTCGGTCTCACCATAACGCACTCTCACTTGTGTCCTATGCAAAAACATCCCATTGTATAGTTTTTAAATAATTTCCTGACCAACTTTTTTCCATAAGCTAAGTAACCAAAATCCTGAAAGAATGGCGACTCCGACCAGAATCAAAGCGATGGTGGTTTCACCAAATAAGAATTTACCTACAGCAAACAGCACAGAATAAACCAATGCAGTACCGGCCAGCATTGCAAGAATCCCATTGGGTAATGTCCATTTTTCCTTCGGGTCGACAATCATCAGTCCATCTTTACCGGCAGAGTCTATTACCACCTTCCATCCCTTTCCACCGGGTTGAATCTTCATGTAAAAGTTACGTAAGGTCTCCTGGGATTCAGGTCTTGTAAGATAAGTTACTGCGATCCAGATCACTGTGGTAATGGCCACAACTAAAGGAAAGCGTAAATAGGTTGGCCAGGCAGCCGGGTAGGCCTCGAAAAAGACAAAAATGAATGAAATGATGCCGGATGAAAACATGGCTGCGATCTCACTCCAGGCGTTGATACGCCACCAAAACCAGCGAAGTAGAAAGATAAGTCCTGTTCCTGCACCAAACATCAGGATAAAGTCAAAGATTTGAAGAGCATTGGTCATGACCAATGCCATAACAGCTGCTAGACCCATCAAGAGAATAGTTGATACTCTCCCCGCCATAACAAATTCTTTTTCGCTGGCTTCGGGTCTGATAAAACGTCGGTAGAAATCATTGACCAGGTAAGATGCACCCCAGTTGAGATGTGTAGAGATCGTGGACATAAAAGCAGCTATAAGGGCTGCTAATACAAGGCCCAGTAAACCAGCAGGTAAAAATGTCAGCATCGCTGGATAGGCCATATCATGGCCTATTTTGCCTTCTTCTACATTGGGAAATGCTGACCGGAGACTGTCAAGATCCGGGAAGACAACCAGTGAAGCCAGGGCTACTAGAATCCAGGGCCAGGGTCGTAAAGAATAATGTAGGATGTTAAAAAAGAATGTGGCTCCAATGGCATGATTCTCATTTTTCGAGGCCAGCATCCGCTGCGCGATATAACCACCACCACCGGGTTCCGCACCGGGATACCAGGCTGCCCACCATTGCACCGCCAGAGGAATAATTACCAGGGAGATCAGAATATCCCGATTGTTAAAGTCCGGAAGAATAGATATTTTATCAATGATTACCTCGTGGTTTAAGAGTTGAGTAAGGCCGCCCACATCCGGGTGATTTACCGCAACAACAGCTGCACCAATCGACCCAATCATAGCTACAAAAAAGAGAATAAAATCGGTGTAAACTACTCCCTTAAATCCACCGAGTGAGCTAAAAATAACAGTGATCACCGCGGCAAGCCCGATGGTCTCGATCGGATTCAAATTGAGCATGACCGAACCGATCTTGATTGCAGCTAAAGAAACAGCGGACATAGCCAACACATTAAAGATCAACCCGAGAAAAACGGCCCGGAAACCCCTGAGAAATCTAGCGGGGAAACCTCCATACCTCAATTCATAAAATTCTATGTCGGTGGTTACATTTGATTTTCGCCAAAGTTTGGCATACACAAAAACGGTCAGCATGCCTGTCAGTAAAAAAACCCACCAGACCCAGTTTCCCGAAACCCCATTTTGACGTACTATATCGGTCACCAGATTTGGAGTATCGGTAGAGAAAGTGGTTGCAACCATAGACATACCCAGTAACCACCAGGGCATATTCCTTCCGGAAAGGAAGAATTCTTCTGTGTTCTTTCCCGAAGTTCTGGAAACATAGATGCCAATGCCTAAGGTCAGGACGAAAAAAAAGATGATGATGGTGATGTCAAGGGCACTTAGTGTCATGCTACGGTTGTGATTGGTTAATCGTAAATAGTAGATTTCGAGTCAATATACATAAATGAAATCCATTTTTTAAGTCCCTACCCTAAGCAATATTTGACACAGAGTGGAGCTTGATGGTTTGATTTGGAATGTGATCAATTGGGGAGATAGTACTCCGGGAATCTGCAGAGCTTAGTATCTTTGTGCATTTGAAAACGATACATGATTATGAGTAAGGATATCAGCTTATTGGTACTGGCGGCAGGAATGGGAAGCCGATATGGAGGTTTGAAACAGCTGGATGCCCTCGGACCCCATGGAGAAACTATTCTGGAATACTCTATTTATGATGCTCTTAATGCCGGCTTTAATAAAGTGGTGTTTGTCATCAGGGATCATTTTGAAAAGGACTTCCGCGAAAAGATAGGAGACCGTTTTTCCAATAGTGTCGATGTCAAATATGTGCATCAACATGTTAATACCAAAGTGGAGGGTATTCCAAATCTTCCAGTCAGGGAAAAGCCCTGGGGTACCGCACAGGCCGTGCTTGTCACCAGGGATGTCATCAATGAACCCTTTGCTGTAATTAATGCTGACGACTACTACGGTCAGCAATGTTTTTATAAGATGGCTAACTTTCTCAGGAAAGATGTAGATGAGAAGACTTATGCCATGGTTGGCTATACTTTAGTCAATACTCTGTCGGAACAGGGATTTGTAAACCGGGGAGTTTGCAGCACTGATGATGAGGGAAATCTCGCAACTATTGAAGAGATCTTAAAAATCAGATATGATGGTGACAAGATTGTACACGGAGATCAGGGAGATAGCACCCTGGACGGCAACACTCCGGTGAGCATGAACTTTTGGGGATTTCATCAGTCAATCTTTAAGGAGTTGGAGAGCGGGTTTAAAGAATTTGTACTCAGTAATCTTGATAATCCCAAAGCGGAATATTATATCCCCATTATTGTCGATAACCTGATTGATGCTGAAAAGGTCAAAGTCAGATTATTGCATTCCGATGATCATTGGTACGGGGTGACCTACAAGGAAGATGCAGATCGGGTTATTCAGGCTTTCAGAAAATTTTCAGAAGATGGAAAATACCCTAGTCCTCTTTGGCCGGCCTAATGAGGGAATCAATGGCTTTCAATATACCCGAAACTGATCAGGAACGAATTGTTATACTGGGGGCAGGTTTCGCCGGTTTAAAGCTGGCCAGAAGTCTGGTAGGTGCAAACTACCAGGTGGTACTAATTGACCGGAATAATTATCATCAGTTTCAACCACTTCTTTATCAGGTGGCAATGGCTGGTCTTGAACCTTCTTCCATTAGTTTTCCACTTCGAAAAATTTTTCAGAAAGCAACAAATGTCTTGATCCGATATGCAGAAATTGAACGCGTTGATGTGGCACAGAGAAGACTTTACGCGGATCTTGGCTACTTAAATTATGATAAACTGGTCATTTGTACCGGTGCTGCTACGAATTTCTTTGGAAACCGGGAAATTGAGGAACATACTCTATCGATGAAGTCAATTTCGGAGGCGTTGGAAATCCGTAATACCATTCTGGCAGATTATGAGCTGGCATTATCAATCCGTGATTTTGAAGAACGACAGCAATTGATTGATATCGTGGTCGTTGGTGGTGGAGCAACAGGAGTGGAAGTGGCAGGTGCATTGGCTGAAATGAAAAAATACATCCTACCTAAAGACTACCGTGAGTTGCTTGCTTCAGAAGTAGATATTTATCTGATTCACGCAGGCGCTCAACTTCTGCCGGGTATGTCCGAGACCGCTTCAAGGAATGCGTTTAAATATCTGGAAGCGTTGGGAGTCGAGATCTTATTGAACAGCAGGGTCAATCGCTGCGATGGAGATTTCGTCTATATCCATGATGGAAGAAAGATTCGATCCGGAAAAGTGATCTGGGCAGCTGGAATCGTATGTCCGATTTTGAAGGGTATTCCGGAATCGGCCCTTGGCTGGGGTAGCAGACTAAGAGTGAACAGGTACCTCCAGTTATTGGATTCTACCGATGTGTATGTTCTTGGAGATGCTGCTATTGTGACCGATGATCCT
>JBGTCB010000980.1:0-8803 GCA_041748995.1 Saprospiraceae bacterium
AAAAGAACATACTGTTTCAATTGTTTAAATGTGTCCTTTGCCAAAAAAGTAAATGGTTCCAATCGGATACATCTCTGATGCGAGTTCTTTATTTTAATATCCAGAGCAGCTCCATGCTTACAAAACCTTCGTCCCGAAATCATAAGCTTGAATTTGTCTCAATCAAGATAAATTTAATTAAAGATATAGTGGCTATCTTCAGTAATTTTAGTAATAAACCGGTTCAGATCAGGTAGCCATTGAACCCTTTCCAAGGCCGCTTCTTCACTACAGCGAGGATTCAATCGCATCGACTTTTATGCAAACAAGGCACCGGGATGTCGTCCTTGATTGACCCAAAATTAATTTTAAATACCATAACTTGAGATGAGGAGGAGCTTCGTCATTCAGTTTTCCCAATAATCTTGTCAGGTCACAAGTCTGAACCATATGCTCTGGTCAATGAAAGAGATACACTTCAAATCTTATCCAAATCTAGCGTACATATCTTCAAATAAAGTCAACGCCAATATAATCCATGTCAAACATGAAAGGCATCACCTTTCAGTAGTCCAGCTACATTACGGATTCTGCATTTTATTGGTCTTTGCTGAGACATTTAGCTTAGATTTATTGTAAGATCCAATTATTAAAACAAATCAATTTGTCTATACCGAATGGATCAACCCCGCGAATGGCGAGGTGATTTCAAAAATGCTTTATGATCATGCGAAAGACTCCCTGGACAACGAGAATGTAGTGATGGATCCTGCATACTCGACGATTCAACAGACACTATCCGCTCAACTCCTTGAAAGACGACAATTAAGTCAAGCCAAAACAATGTTGAATTAAATCATTTAGTCCGGATCTTCAAAATCATCTAAAATGATCTTTTGCAATATTCCACCGGTCCATTGTTAACTTAGCACAAATAACCAGATCTTTAGAGGATCAGAAAATAAATAGAAGCCATTGCATGAAAAAAGACACTCAAATAGGCTGGTTTTGCCTTATCCTGACCTTCTGGGTCACCGCTTGTCAGGAGCAGATGGAGATGTCTACGGATCCGCTACCCCGGTATATCGAAGTAAGTCCCGTGAATCACTCTTACTTTGCTTTCTCCGATGATACCCCCTACATACCGATCGGCATTAATCTGATCAACCCCAGTGGCCGATTTATGGATAATCCCGATTCCGCTTTTTTCGAGATCGAACAATGGATGAAAAATCTTTCCGAAAATGGTGGTAATTACATCCGGATATGGCTCAGCCAATCATTTTGGGATATTGAAACCGAAGCCGGTAAATACAGCGAAGAGAAAGCACAGCGTATCGACCGGTTTATTGAACTGGCCCGAAAATATCATTTGAAAATCAAAATCACTTTTGAACATTTCCGGAGTCTGACTCTGGAAGAAAATCCCCAGAGGTGGGCCACTAAATTTGCCTACCATACTTCCAATGGTGGACCTTTAGATAGTATCCGCCAGTACCTTACTTCAACCGAAGGCAAACGGCTTTTTCTTGATAAAATTGATTATTACCAAAATCGATATGGGAGCGATACTTTGTTTTTTGGACTGGAATTATGGAACGAAATGAATGCGATGAAAGGTCCGGAAGACAGTGTGTTTTTTGCTTGGAATGCAGAAATGCTAAACGCCGTTAAAGAGCGCTTCCCCGACCATTTAGTCATGCAAAGTCTGGGTAGTTTTGACACGGAAAATGTACGGCCTCTGTATCAACAAATAATGCTGATGCCCAGCAATGAAATTGCGCAGGTACATCGCTACCTTGATCTCGGAGCCAGCATGCCGGTCTGCCAGGCTCCGATGGATGTGATTGCAGCATCAGCCATCGAAGAGATCATTTCCTATCAGCCAGGCAAGCCGGTCATTCTTGCTGAAACCGGTGCCGTCGAACCCAGACATGCCGGACCGAGTAAGTACTATCCGGTGGATACTGCCGGTAGTCTGCTCCATGACATATTGTTTGCGCCTTTTTTTGCAGGATCTGCCGGAGCAGGGATGAACTGGCATTGGGAATCGTATGTGCATAAGAATCATTTATGGTACCATTTTGGCCGTTTTAAAGAAGCGATTAAGGGTATTGACCCCATCACCGAAGCATTTAAACCGGGTAAGTTCGAAATGGATTCCCTTAGAATTTATTTCCTCCAGGGTCAGGAAACAACCTTGGTATGGGTTCGTGATAAAATTAATAATTGGCAGAGTGAACTGGAACAAGGCCTACCACCTCGTCAAGTTCAGGGAGAAAATTTGGAAATTGCCCAAATGAGAATCAAAATTCCGGTGGCCAAAATAGACATCTACGATCCCTGGAAAAATACCTGGACATCTGATTTGCAATTTGATTCGATACTGGCTTTACCTGATTTTCAACGATCACTGATCATCCGGATGCATTTAAATTAATATTGTGTCAGAAAGAGTGCTGGTGGATGTTACTGTTAACAAACAAAATCTCCGGCAGTGTATTTCTACCGGAGACTTTGTTGTACAAGAACAAGCTGAACTTAGATGCTGCTTTTTGGGCTTATTATCACTATGTGTGAAACTAAAACTATTATAGGGATGTAGGAATTACACTTGGCTTGCCATTGAAACGATAGCTTACATTAAAATTGAAAAGATAATTTGCAAAAGCAGCATCACCGATCCGGTAAACTCCGGTTTCAGCAGTGCGTTGTTTATCGGAAAAACTTTGAATCCGGTTTCGGTAGACGGCCAGTGGGAGATTAAGGCTAAATAACAGATTATTCATGCTGTAGCTGATGCCGGGTTCGACCGAAACTGCATACCCGGGTCTTCGGTATCCCGCGCTGGACCCGATCAGGTCAGACGAAGATACACCTTCTACGCGGCCACCCAGATATGCTGCAAAACCACTGGCGAGATAATTCAGTCCGATCCGGGCGGCAAATTGATCGGGACATGAAAATTCATCTCTTCCATTTCTGGTCGAAACCCCGTTAGTCGTCTGAGGATTAGACATATAATACAGATTCGTGCTGATCATGAGGCTCTTTGAGAGTGCTTGAAAACCCTGGATATCCAGAGTAATCCCAAAACCTCCATCACCAGGCTGGATGGACTGATCTACTACTGCTTCAATATCCTGATCTCGTTCTGCACCCTGATTGTAGAAAGTATCGGTATAATCATACTTACCGGTAGGAAGTTTGACACCTAATCCGACAGCATAATTGAATTTATGTTGTTTATGGTGGTCAAAAAGCCAGTAGCCGGCACCTAAACGGATATCCGATAGTCCACTGGATGTCGTGGCATGCCTTTCCCCCAGACCATTGGGAGGATTACCACCATGTTCATACATCGAAGTTCGGTGGTGGAAGACTAAAGGAAGAGTTATATTTCCAAAGAATCGCTCCGAAAACCCATAGTTCAACGACAGGTCCACAAAGCTGGATTTATTGATCACTTCCGTTCCGTTTTCTACGCGCTCTATTTCTTCATGATCACCCCGGAAGTGCCGGAATGATTTAAAGTACCGGTAGTTTGTGCCGATCAAAACATCACCTTTCATTAGAAAGGCACTGTTGCCCACTGACCCGGAACAGGAAGAAAAGCCCCTGATGGCCACACAACCCTGGGCATCTATTTTGGTTGGTAGGATAACAACAATTAATATGAATAGTAAAGTGTATAAAAATTTCATCTGATTCCCTGTTTATGACAAAATAATATTACTGTTTTTTTTGAGGGCTGGATCTCCTTTGGTTTGAAAGACCGCGATTCATGGACAAGATTGGGTGTCCGGTTGATGAAAAGAAATCACATCATTACAAATGGATAAGAGAGCCTCACAGAATTGATATTTTAATGGGTCATGATTGGACCCCGGGAGTATCGATTATTTAAAGAATAAGATTCAGGCCGGCATTAATCTGTCTGAAGCCTCCCGCCATGATACCGGATTGTCCCCGATTCAATCGTGAGGCTACAAAAACATCATTACCCAGATTTTTCGCGGTTGCAAAGACTGAACACCGGGTATTTCCGAGATTAAAGTCATAGCTGGCATTTATATCAAAGGTTCGGAATGCTCCGATTTTCCCGACCCCTCCATCTCCGGATTCATTTTCAAAATTGGCAAATTCAGCGTATTGATCTCCTGTCTGATTGTACCCCAATCCAAACAAAAACCCCTGATAGGAGTAGGAAACATTTAAGTTTAGAGCCAGCTCAGGAGAGTAGGGAGATCGGCCATCCTCGATTGCACCATCACCAAACTTATATACTGTCCGGGTAATCAAACTCAAATCATCAACGGTGATCGATCTGTCCAGGGGTACTTCCAGTCCCTGGTCGTTCAGGATATAAACGGTGTATCCGGCTGGATTGCCATTTACTTTGCTGACAAATTCGTTTTTCGTAGCATCGGTATGTCTCACTTGTGTAAAGAGATGCCGGTCATGCAATTCTCCGGAAAGTACTCTTGTTCGGAGGAGGGTAATATTCGGTTGAATACTGATTCCATGGTCCTGGTTTTGCGGTAATATTTCCCACCTTAAAGCCGCTTCAAAACCATGAATATTAATTTCAGCCAGTTTGTCAAAAAACTCATTCCAACCGGCGAGATAAAGATTTCGGATGCTGTTGTTAAATACAGCAATTTGTCCGACCAACCTGTTTTTGATTAAATCTCCCCGAATACCCAATTCTGAATTGATGCTAACCTCAGGCTTGATATTACTTATTGTTTCATCAGGAAGGGGATTCACCAGGACGCCATCCCTTTCTACTAAAAATGCAAAGTATTTGGAAGGCGCAATAAATCCTTTATAAATACTGCTAAACATCTTAAATTGTTCAAATTGATAGCCCAGGGTAAGACCGGGTTGCAAAGTGGTATAACGATTAACCTGACCCAGATCCCGGTCTGATGGGAGGTCTGGTTGATTAGCTAATTGAATCCAGTTTTCTCTTTCCATCCAGACATGCTCCAATCGTAAGATAGGTGTGACCTGAAAACCATTAAAATCAAAATGCTCACGGATATATCCAGATATGGATTGCAAATTATAGATTTGATCACCCACAATCCTGCCACTTCTCGACCAGCGGCTTGAATCAGCTGCCAGGACCCGGTCTTTGTATATTTCATGATGAAATTTTACCTGGACTTCCAGATCGTTCTGCCCTTGATCGGCAATCCATGATTTGCGGAATGTCTCCTCGATTCCGGCAACCGTAAAATTCCACCTGCTGTCTGTTGTAGCTTCCCTCCCGGCACTGTTTAGAGATCCAACCCTTATAAAATCGTCCGACCCGAAAGATTTTCCATCTAAATAGCTATAACGCTCTGAAAAGATTTCCTCACCCAGATAGGATCTGACCTGTGCTGCCGGTATGACGGTGGTGCTTTGTCTCCACCAGTCCCGGGCAAAATCAGAAGCAAAGATTTTAGTAGTTAAACTTAACTGATTGGAAGGTGCCCACTTGTGCACAATATCCAGACCATAGCGGTGCATGGTAAATCGATCTGCATCAAATGGGTGTTCGGTGGGATCGATTCCAAAAGTATAGGGTGTCATAGATGAAAGTGTGGCCTGATTGTCTTCAAACTGGCCGCTGATCTTAAAATACAAGGATTGATTTTCAGCTAATTCCGCGAAAATCTTGGCATTTAAGTTGAGCATTTTGACGGACGAATTTTGAGTAAAGCCATCAAACTCTTTATAGACTGCCTCGATTTGACTACCTACTTTGTTCCAGGTCCCACCATACGATAGCAATCCAGTAAAATAGCCTCGCTGACCGGTAGAGATTTTTGCCCGGATGCCTGGTTGTTGTGGAGGTTTTGGAGTAATGAAGTTGATTATTCCAAACATATTATTAGGACCATACCTCAAAAGATCAGCTCCGGTATATACTTCCATAGCATCAATTCGATCGCTGATTGGATTATAATAGATACCCGGAGCTGTATAGGGGGCGGGTGAAATGGGGGATCCATCTTCCAGTAATAAGACTTTTTCTGATCTCCTGCCCCAGGAACCCCGGATACTCACATTGAGCCGGTTGGCTAGACCCATGTCACCCAGGACATTAACACCCGGAAGGGTTTTTAACACTTCCTCCGTAGATAACGGCTGAATTTGCTTCATCTGTAACGGACTTACATAGTAGTTGGTCCCTTCGAAAGACCCTCTGTAGGGAACCGGGGTAGCACTGACCATCACCTCCTTCAACTGGGTCGCTTTTTCCAACAAAGTTATAGTACCAAGATCGATATTTGTATTCTGCACATCCCGGGTTAAAGTCACCGATTCATAGCCCAGGTAGTCAATAGTCAGTATGATGTTACCTGGGGTAGTAAAGCTGATTTCAAAAACTCCTTCCTTATCTGTATAAGTTGGCTTCCCGGTATCCGGATAGATAAGGGCTCCAATAAGTGGCTGGTTTTCCGGAGAGAATACAATCCCCCGAATTGTAGCGTTCGTTTGACTGTGAATGATTCCGCAAATAATAAGGCAATAGGAACAGATGATTATTTGCAGAGAAGTTCTCACCAAAGTACTATATTTTAGACATTTTAGAATTTCGTCTGACAACAATTGACAGCTATAAAATCGTTCAATATGATGTTACATGCTACCTATGGAGTATTCAATTTTTGATCCTGACATAATTCTAAAATAAAATTTGATGGGGCAAATTTACACATTAATACTCACCAAAAATTTCCTTTGAATTAAAATATACTTAGATTACTTAGATTCTTAATGAAATTTTCATGTTTTTGGTAGCGTATCCGACCGGGATCAGTGCTTTGACAAACAATGTTTATTTGAGCCAAAAATGCTGTGATATTTGATCGGGAAATAAACGAACTGGTGTAGCCTACGACTACTGGAAATCAATATTTCAATTCAAGATGGACTCATTAACTGTTTCAGATGGCTCTTAGTCAGCTCCATCGCCTTTTGCGACAGCAATAGAATAAAGAGCGACTTTAATACCCTGACTGGTTCCGACTTCGGCATCAAAACGGTAGTGTATGCCACCATAGATTCTGGATTCTGCAGCTTCCAAAGCCCAACTTCTGAAAAGCTGGGCTTCTTCAGGAAAAATATACGCAAGCACCTCAGCCCCTGCAGCCGAAAATACACTGTGACCGGATGTATAACTGGGAAAATTCGGAGTACCGGCAATGGTTTTTAATCCTGGAATTGTTTGAATAGGCCGGGGATAGTGATAGTAGTACTTTGCATCCCAACAGCTGATACCCCCATCCATAATCGCCATATTCATATAAGCAAACGTGCGCGCTGATCTCAGCGGATTCAGTTTGTATTTAATGATAAAATCCTTTGCAATTCGATTCCAATGTCCGGGTGGCGTATACGTTCCCAAACCATCTTGCCAGAAATTGGCGATTCTTCGATGTTCATCAGTCGCCTCATCCAAATAGTTCTTCAATTCCGCGGCTTGAGCTTTGAATGTTTCCGATCCAACTGCCGGGGGTGGTTCGGGTCTGACTTCTTCTACGGTGGGAACGCACCACATTTTAACCTTTCCAAAGAGTGGAGTCAGACCGACCGGACGGGTTGGAATTTCCAGGTTGTCCCATTGCCAACCATATCGCTCAAAAGCAGAGGCTTTTATGGAATCTGAAATTGGTTTGGGTGCCTGGGCATTTCGCATTCCGTCACCAGCTGCCCGCGCCAGAGCTTTTTCTGCTGTCAGTCTTCCGATTTGCTCACCGGTTTCCAACTCACTTTCAACATGGAAGCCTGCCCATTGCAGGCTTTGAAGATGTTCTATCGCTTTCTTTGATAGGTCTTCCTTTTCAAGAGGGAACATAGCCGATAGTATATCCCTTGAAGCCGCGGCAATGACAGCTGCATGTGATGGATAGGCGGGAAGTTGATTATCGATATAAGCAGCCTTAATAGCCGGATCAATCTGACCGGGTGAAGGTCTGTTATAAAGATACTTATAATGCCATGCAGTGATCAGGCCATCAAATTGTGCAACACTCAGGTAAGCTAATGCCCGGCAGGCATAGGGAGGGTGTGCAAATGGGAAAGGAGGTGGTCCATCCGGACTGGCTGGGTTTGGTAAAGTATAAGTG
Source organism: Saprospiraceae bacterium (assembly GCA_041748995.1). GTDB lineage: Bacteria > Bacteroidota > Bacteroidia > Chitinophagales > Saprospiraceae > JABDMH01. The sequence continues at coordinate 8,106 of JBGTCB010000980.1, forward strand.
TTGTCGTCATTCGGACCGGGAATAAGATTGTATTTGGCGATCAACTCCAGAGCAATTTCATTCCATCGGATGACCGGATTATTTGACCAATATTCCACCGCTTCTCTTTGCGCTCCATCAAGATTTGCAGACAGGCTTTTAACTCGGCTAGTTCACCGAGATAATTGTCAGAGGTTACATCGTCAGGAGCAGGAATCTCAATTTCTTCTATCCCGGACAAGAGGATAGGAGTCCAGGTGCCTGCATCGGCATCAAGGGTGGCATAAGAATAATCGGCAAATTTTATATAATTAGGTAATTCTTTCTGGCAGGAAATCCCTAAGGTCATAACGGCAATCAACGTAATAGAAATAAACCGAAAATTAAGTCGCATGGGTCAATTGTTTGATTCTTTGTGATTCTTTGATAAAATTAAACTGATAGGTTATTCCAAATCCCAGGGTGTTTGATTTACTCATATTCCTGCCATTAACGATTTGGTTGTGATAGGCGATAAGACCAAGACCTTTTAATTTCTGAAAATAATAATGGGCAGAAATTCCGACCTGATCAAACTGGACTTTATTGGTAGGTTGTGCGGAATTGTATTTACGGATATCATCACCACTGGTAGATTTTAATGCATTGTAAGATGCTTCAATTTTAAATGAATTACTAAAAACCCATTTACCGGCAACAATTTGGTAATTCCAGGCATT
>JBGTCB010000981.1:0-2651 GCA_041748995.1 Saprospiraceae bacterium
ATTAACACAAGGCTGACAAACCTCACCTCCCGCCATCCGGGCTTCATGAAAATAAACTTCCTTGCGATAAAATCCTCCAAAGTTGTTGATGGCAGATACCATAAACTCCAAAGGATAGTGCACTTTTAAATATAAAGCCAGATACGACTCAACCGCATAACTGGCTGAATGGGATTTACAAAAAGAAAATCCGGCAAATGATTCAATCTGCCGGTACACTTCGTTCGTTAATTCATCTGGATAACCCCGCATTTTGCAATTTTCGAAAAACCGGTCTTTTACTTTTTCCAACTCTTTAGACGACCGGGTTTTCCCCGACATACCACGACGTAAAATATCGGCATCGGCCATATCGAGACCACCAAAAAAATGAGCTATTTTAATCACATCTTCCTGATATACCATTACTCCGTATGTTTCACCCAAATGCTCTTTAAATACCGGATGAAAATATTCGAAATCATCCGGATGGTTATGCCGGCGCTGAAACTCCCGCAACATGCCCGATTTGGCTACTCCCGGACGAATGACACTGGATGCTGCCACCAGAATATTGTAATTATTAGCCCTCAATCTCCGCAACAAACCACGCATAGCAGGCGACTCTACATAAAAACATCCGATGGTTTTGCCCTTTGATAACATTTCGTTACATTTTTCATGGTCGACATACAATCTCGTATCATTAAAATCAATTTCAACTCCTTTTTTTTCCTTTACTAATTGTATCGTCGAATGTATCGTACCCAATCCACGCTGACTCAGAATATCAAATTTTTCAAATCCGATATCTTCTGCGATATACATATCAATCTGTGCCGTTTTAAACCCTTTGGGAGGAAAATTCATAGCGGTATAATAGGTCAATGGTTTTTCACTGATCAGCACCCCACAAGCATGCATAGAAAGCTGATTCGGAAAAGTGTGCATCATATCGGCATATTTATGTATCAACCGGACTTCCTTACCTTGTTCATGCAGGTTACGTGGATTTCCGGACAACAAATCAATTTCTGCTTTGGGCAAACCCATTACTTTGCCCAATTCACGATGAATAGAACGGTGCTTAAATGATCCAACCGTACCACAAAAAGCCGTACAAGCCGGATCAAATCTTTTAAAAATATAGTCCAGTATCTGATCCCGGTCTTTCCAACTCCAGTCAATATCAAAATCCGGGGGTACCTTTCTGGCTGGATTTAGAAATCGTTCGAAATACAGATTTAATTTAATGGGACAGACGTTGGTAATTTTTAAAATATAGGCTACGATCGAATTGGCTCCGCTACCCCTGCCTACATGAAAAAAATCTCTGGACAAACTATATCGTACAATATCCCAGGTGCACAAAAAATATCCTCCAAAACCCAGTTGATCGATAATCTCCAACTCCTTCTCTACCCGGGCCCGCGCTACCGGATTATTCTTCCCATAGCGAAATTCAAACCCATCATCGATGAGTTTACGTAATAACTCCTTATCTCCATATTTGGCACCGGTATAGGTTGCTTTATTTTTTGGTTCATTAAAATTAAATTCAAACCGGCAGGAATCTAAAATCCGGTTGGCATTTCTGATTGCTTCCGGCAGGATGTTATAGGCCTCGATCATTTCATCAGGCGACAGCATTACTTCATCATCTCCCGCCTGATCCTGTGATTGAAGCATTGAAAGGAGGATGTTTTGATCAATACACCGAAGCAACCGGTGTAAATTATAATCACTTTTACTCTGGTAGGTGACCGGCTGAAATGCCACTATTTTATTTCTGATTTTATTCAGGTTGGAGTAGACAATCTTAAACCGGTCTTTGAGAGATACCCCAAGATATTCGTTATCTCTCAATAATACAGGCACATTATCAACCGGATAAATAATATAAACATTAGAAAATTCAGGAGCGGTGGAGGGTATTGGCTCTTTCTTAATATTATAAGAAGTCAAAAACGCATTTAATTCATGAAATCCCTCATTATTTTTAGCCAACCCGACGTACAACAATTTCGATTCTTCTCTGAATTCGATTCCGATTACCGGATGTATTTTTTGTTCCCGGCAAGATTTTATAAAATCAAAAACTCCGGTAGTAACCCGGATGTCAGTCAAGGCCATTGATTCCACTCCCAATTGAGCCGCCCGGGCCACCAATTCTTCAATGGGTATAGTGCCATAACGCAATGAATAATATGAGTGACAACGCAAATACATTTTTTGATTGTAGATTGGTGATTTAAGATTTGGTCATCCGGTTTTTTTAAATTTTTTGTCCGGCACACAGCCCTTAATTTTCCGCTATTGAAGTTGCCGATCTTATTACTTGCTTTTCAGTATTTGCCCTCTGAATTTGGTAATTTCCCGACATATTCACCGGGATTATGCATTAGACTTTCTATTACAAGGCAGAATTGCTGCAAATACGGGCACATCATCGATTTTTGATGCTCACCATGATGGTGACCATGTCTGCGCCCTCAAAAACCTCTGGAGCACCCGTCTTTATTGCACTTCTACCTTTCACGACAAAACCCTAATATCCGGGTAGGGCGGTTCGTTACCTCCCCGCACCCCCACAGACCCGTGCGAGCAGTTTTCCCGCACACGGTTCCTCTAATTACGGATTCGCTAATTGATAGCTGTGATATATCAATCAC
>JBGTCB010000982.1:0-13366 GCA_041748995.1 Saprospiraceae bacterium
GTCACTTGGTAATACTTCCAGCATGCCCAGGCAATACATCCGCTGATGTGATGTTGAAACGGTCCTGTCAGTGCCCAAACCGGTGTATCTTCTGACCCATCACCAGCAGATTCCCAGGGAAACATGGCACCGGCATAGCCATGAGCAAAAGCGTTCTGCTTTGCAGCCTCCAACCTTTCGAACCGGTATTCAAGCAAGGATCTGGCTATTTCAGGTTGCAGCATTAGGAGAGGAGGATACATCCAAAGTTCGGTGTCCCAAAATACATGCCCATTGTAACCTAATCCGGATAGACCCATAGGAGATAGAGAGTAAGCGGTGCCTTCCCGGGCAAAGGAGTACAAATGGTAAATGGCAAACCGGATGTCACGCGTAAGATCTTCCGACCCTTCGATAATAATATCGCCGGTATTCCAGAGTTTATTCCAGGCCATTTCGTGCGCTTTAATTAAACGGTCTTTTCCTTCCAGCATCGCAAAGATCGACAATCGTTCTGCTTCATTGTGGGGGTCTTCATATTGCTCCGAAGAAACTGTGGAGGCAACCACACTGAAACTATATTTCTCTCCTTCTTTTAAGGCCTTATGAAATTTGGCGAGGTGCATATTGTAATCCCAATCCTCATGAATCAAATCGGGTTCCTCACCATGGGTTTCATTAAAAATAAAACTATTACTTGCCGCCACTTTTAGCCGCCCGGAAGGACTCAGCGCCACTGAGGTCAGTAAAGGTATTTTCACATGGGGCCGGTCAATCTCCGCAAAATAATTACGGATATCCACCAAATGGTTTGGGGCTTCAATAACACTCATCGGGGTAATCAGAATATCGTTTAAAGCGGTGATTTCGATGATATGCAAAGCGGTGTACGGCAGGTTACGCAAAGACAATAAAGTACTTTTTACCTCGGCCTTACCAGCAATGGAAAAAGTGGTAACCAGCGTGGCTGATTTCATATCCAGCTCCTGCACATAATGACTTATATCAGACCTGCCCACTCTCCTGCCATCGATATCTAAATTCATATTAACATGATTAAATGTCTTTAAAATATTCGACACCCTGCCCCTTTGATAATAATCATAGGCTCCATTTAAAACAACATCCTTTACTTTAAGAGGCTCTGGCGAGGATACCAAACCTACAATACCATTGGCCAGCGTGACACCATAATAATTATTTGGGTCAATATTTTCTGCCCGCACCAACCAGGAAGATTGTGCCGAACAATAACCATTAAAAATGAATAATGAAATAACTATGGCATGCAAAAATTTTATCATGACTTTCGGAATTTGCAGATATAATTAATACGGTAGTTAATTTTTCCTCATCCCTATTTTTATTGATCATAGAAGAAATTGTGTTCCTGGATATTCTTAGGGACCGGAACATTGAGAGAGGAGGATCTATATCCTCCGGGTCCATTAATAATTAATATTAATAATTAATAAAAAGCTAAAACAATAGGATGACCCACTCAATATACGAAGAATTAATAGGGTCTACTTCCACTGAAATGCAAAGTACTGGCATTGACCCTTCCCCGCATTTCTGGCAGAATGAGGTACCATCGAGTCGAGAAATACCAGATCTCCCGGCAACGCTTTATACCACTGCCCGTCGATGTGCATTTCCACTTCACCCTGGGTAATTAAAATGATTTCTTCGACGACATGGGTATGAGGAGCGTGGCTGTCGGTTCCTTCATTGAGATTTGTCATGTGCATCTCAAAATCTTCACACATAGCCGTGGGACGGTCAAAATAATTTCTCCGGCCTCCCCTATCATGAGTATTATATACCAGGTCTTTAAAGTCAACCAGGATGGATTCCCCATTTTCGCGGCCTCTCGCTTCATCCGGTCCGGTTCTGGCCCGATACCGCAAAACGTAATAGGTAGCCGGTTCATCACCCACATTTCGAAAACCATGCATCACCTGGGGCTGGATTAAAACGATACTTTTTGGACCAAGAGTTTGGATTTGATCACCCACCGTTACTTCTATCGTTCCCTCCTTGACAATGAGTAACTCCTCATCCACATGCTCGTGCGCAGGGTGTGGTATGGCCTGGGGAGGAATGGTTGTAGCATGAATTTCCAGGTATTCCAGGTGGGTTGTGGCACCTTCCAGAATCGGACGGGTAATTCGCTGCCCGGAGGATTTTTGCTCCAGTTGTGACCATGTATGTACGACTGAAGGGAGATGTTTTTGGGCGATGACCATGTGAGTACAGACCAGGTATGCGAAAATGGAAAGACAGCTTTTCAACACCATTTGAAAAAGGATTTTTCCGAAGATACAAATAAAGCCGAATCGGAGATCCCGATGGGTGTCAGAGAGGAATTTGATTTTGGTTCGGTCTTTGCCCGGATTCAATCTGCCTCAATTTCTATCAGAATTTTTCTTTGACGACGATGTAGAAACGGTGAATGTATATTCGCCCCTACCGAGTCGGGTCATTTTTTTTGACTTCAGTCTTGAAAGAACCAAAGAACTTTTCAAAGGATAAGTTGATAATCTAAAAAATGATTTAGTTTAGTCTGTAAATACATATCCTTAAAACTAAATGAACATGGATTCTGCAATGCAAAAAATGATTGATAACCTGGAGGAAAATACCGGTAAATCTCTCGGCTATTGGACGGAACTCGTACAAGAATCCGGTATTGAAAAACATGGCGCCATCGTAAAGATGTTAAAAGAAGATCACGGTCTGGGACATGGCTACGCCAATATGCTAGTGCTGCATTTCCAAAATATCTAACACCATTGATGGCTTCTTTTCCGCCATCTCATCATCTTCAAAAGCTTCACGTAGTGAATACTATGCTCGGTTTCGCTTCTACTGACGCTTCGGTCAGCATCCCAGATTTGATCTGACGAAAAATAAGCTCATCACTAATATCAGATACATCGAAAATGCAGCACTGGTACACCTGGCAAAAGAATCCGCCGCCTTCTCTCAGGATGATCAAGACCTGGTCTCCGCCCAGTATACCGGGAAAGAAACTTTAACCGGGATTATGCATTAGACTTTCTATTACAAGGCAGAATTGCTGCAAATACGTGCACATCATCGATTTTTGATGCTCACTCCCGCACAGTGCGGGACAAGCTATGATGGTGACCATGCTTTCCCATCCGCGAGCGGTTCATTCGCTCGAAGATCTACCAGATCTTCGTTGTGCCCCAAGAGGCACAAATCGCTCATTCAATCCCTCAAAACCTCTGGAGCACCCTGACGGCATTCGCATCAGGGCCAAGCCCGTCTTTATTGCACTTCTGCCTTTCACAACAAAACCCTAATACAGAATCCCGGTTTAAAACAGATTTACGATATCATCATGGAAAAACCAGACACTTCGGTCCTGACATCGAGATATCGCCGAAAAAAAATGCTGTCAGTTTAAGGCGCAAAAGGCAATTTGCCCTCATCCAGCCCACCACTAAAACCAGAATTGATCTCGGATTAAAATACAATAACCGCCCCTATTCGGGACGTCTGGAAACCTCGGGTCCGTTTGGTACCATGTGCACACATCGGGTACAATTAACTGACCCTGCACAAGTGGATGATGAGCTGATTCACTGGATTAAAGAGGCATATGATGAAGCAGGGTAAGTCATGGCTATTTACATTAATTGTCCGCCTGCACTTTTAGTACCAATTCCTTAATCCTCCTTTAAAAACTCATCAGTAAAATGTTGCCGGGTCTTAGGCTGATTAAAATGCTGTTGATTAAAGGTTTCAGACTGCCCTTTTGGAATTGACAAAGATTCCCATTCCTGGTCTTTTAACATTTTCCCGATAAATACAATCTGACCGGTGTGATAGGCATAATGCGCCAGTTGCCGGTGGATAGCTTCCAGAGCAGTATGACCCATATTGCGAATATAAACCTGCCTTTCTAAATCGTCCTCTCTGAGATTTTCGAGCGTGCTAAAAACGCAGCTCCAGGCTTCTTCCCAGGCATGCAAGAGTTGTTGTGTGGTCAGTTGCTTATCTTCAAATTCGGCATCCCGCTGCCGCCACTCTTTTTCACCATCTTCCGTGAGAAAATTGGTAAACCTGGATAACATATTTCCCGCCATATGATTGATTAATATGGCAATACTATTAGACTCTGCATTATACTGCCAATGTAATAAAGCAGGGTCAAGTTGCCGGATGGTTTTATCTCCCAATTGCTTATAATAGCGAAATTGCTTAATCAATCCCGGAAGAATATATTGCTGCATTTTTATGATAACATTAATCTGGAGCTCGCTGGTGATTGTTCAGCGGTTACCTTTTTTGGATAAATGCCCAATTTTTACTAAATATACCAATTCTAGAGATCTGCTGATGTATAGACTGACAGTTTGCTTTTACGTACTCTTTTCATCTTTCCTTGCCAACGCCGAAGATGGTTACCGACTCTGGTTACGCTACGACCTGATTGACAATGATCAGCTATTGGAAAATTACCGGAACTGTATTCAGTCCCTCAGGATTATCGGAGAAAGTGGAACCATGGAAGCCATCAGACAGGAATTAAAATTGGCTCTGACTGGACTGCTTGGCCGGGAAGTACCGGACGGATATCTGACCGATGATCATCTCCTGATCATTAGTACCTATGGTCCCAATACGATTCTATCAGAATTATTGAGCCCCAATGAAACAGAAAATCTCGGAGATGAGGGCTTCGCCATTATATCGAAAGAAATTCAGGAGAAAAATGTAATCGTCATCACCGGTCTTCATGATCGGGGGGTTATGTACGGGGTATTTCATTTCCTCCGCTTAATGCAAATGCACCAGGAAATTTCGAACCTGAATATTCAAAGTACTCCCAAAATCCAGGTAAGAATATTAAATCACTGGGATAATCTGGATCGCACAGTTGAGCGTGGATACGCCGGATTTTCGATCTGGAACTGGCATCAGCTTCCTGAGTTTATAGATCCCAGATACATTGATTATGCCAGGGCAAATGCATCTGTTGGTATTAATTCAGTTGTGCTGACCAATGTGAATGCCAATGCGCTGATTCTAAGACCGGACTATCTGGAAAAAGTAAAAGCCCTGGCTGATGTCTTTCGGCCTTATGGAATCAAGGTTTATCTCACTGCCCGTTTTAGTGCTCCCATTGAACTTGGTAAAATGGAAACCGCCGACCCTTTAAATGAGGAAGTGCAGCAATGGTGGAATGAGAAGAGCAAAGAAATCTATCAGCTGATTCCTGATTTCGGAGGTTTTCTGGTCAAGGCCAATTCGGAAGGTCAACCAGGCCCGCAAAACTATGATCGTACCCATGCAGATGGTGCCAATATGCTGGCTGAAGCTATTAGTCCCTTTGGAGGAATCGTAATGTGGAGAGCCTTCGTGTACAGCAATGAAGAGCCGGACGACAGGCATAAGCAGGCCAATAATGAATTTGTTCCCCTGGATGGAAAATTCAGATCGAATGTACTGATTCAGGTAAAAAATGGAGCTATCGACTTTCAACCCAGAGAACCCTTTCATCCGCTTTTTGGTGCACTGGAAGAGACTCCGGTGATGATTGAATTTCAGATAACTCAGGAATATCTGGGCCAGGGCACTCATCTCGTATATTTAGGACCTTTATTTAAGGAGGTGCTGGAAGCCGATACCTACATGCAAGGTAAGGGATCAACCGTAGGCCGAGTCATCGATGGAAGTATCACTCACCAATCGGTGACTGCCATAGCCGGTGTTTCAAATATTGGATCAGACCGAAACTGGACCAGCCATCCTTTTGGACAAGCAAACTGGTTTGCCTTTGGTCGATTGGCCTGGGATCATGAAATGACGGCATCAGATATTGCCGATGAATGGATCCGGATGACTTTTAGTAATCAGGAGGATGTACGGGAGCCTATCAAAGAAATGATGCTGAAATCGCAACAGGCCGTTGTCAACTACATGACACCTCTGGGTTTGCACCATATTATGGGTGCCAACCATCATTTCGGACCCGCTCCATGGGTAAGTAAAATGTCAAGGGCAGACTGGACATCCACGTATTATCACAAAGCTGATAGCTCAGGCATTGGCTTTGATCGTACCAAAACCGGGAGTGATGCCATTAGCCAATATCATCGTGTGGTGGCCCGCACTTTTGAGTCTCCTGAAAAATGTCCACAAGCGTATTTACTTTGGTTTCATCACCTGGAGTGGCAATACATCATGCCGTCGGGTAATACCCTTTGGGATGAAATTTGCCTTCATTATCAGGAAGGTGTTAATCAGGTAGAAGGGTTCGTATCCGATTGGGAAACGCTGCGGGATCAAATGGATCGAGAGCGTTTCGAACATGTTTCTTCACTACTAAAGATTCAACTGAAAGAAGCGAGGTGGTGGCGGGATTCCTGCATCCGGTATTTCCAGTCATTTTCTCAATTGCCTCTTCCGGAAGGTGTACCAGAACCCGAATTTAACCTTGATTATTATCGGCAGTTAACTTACCCATATGCTCCGGGTATCCGTCCCCGGTGGTAAATAGTAGTAAATAAGAAAGGAGCCGTTAAGCCCCTTTCTTTACGATATAAAAATGTTCTTATTTTGGATCCGGCGTTATCCGCAAATACGGCTTGATTGTCGTATACCCTTTAGGAAATTTTTCTTTAGCTGCCTCATCCGAAACCGAAGGCAAGATAACCACATCCTCACCGTTTTCCCAGTCTGCCGGTGTTGCAACACTATTGTAAGCTGTCAGTTGCAACGAATCAATCACCCTTAAAATCTCCAGGAAATTTCGACCGGTAGAAGGCGGATAGGTAAGGGTCAGTTTTACTTTTTTATCGGGACCGATTACAAAGACCGATCGAACGGTCGATTTTTCTGTGACTCCCGGATGAATCATATCGTATAGCTCGGAAACCTTTTTATCCTCATCGGCAATGATCGGAAAATTCATTTTTACATTTTGGGTTTCTTCAATATCCTTAATCCATTCATGATGCGAATCCAGAGGATCGACACTCACCGCCAGAGCCTTGACATTTCTCTTATCAAACTCCCCTTTCAGTGCAGCGGTTCGTCCTAATTCTGTGGTACATACGGGGGTAAAATCTGCCGGGTGGGAAAACAATAAACCCCAGCTATCTCCCAGCCATTCATGAAAATTAATAGTGCCCATGGTCGTTAGCGCCGTGAAGTCGGGCGCCTGGTCTCCTAGTCTGATTGTCATCTTATTTGATATTTTTAGTTATTATTAACAAATATATGACTGCCATGTTTAATCCGGGCTGAAATCCGCCCAATATTCCATGAAATGAATTTAAATCTGCAAGACAAAATATATATTGTAACCGGTGGGTCCAAGGGAATTGGGGAAGCTATAACCCATGCCATCACCTCAGAGGGAGGTACAGTGATCATAGCTTCCCGCTCGGAACCAGAAACAAAAAACCTCGTAAATGTACTTAAGGATCAGGGATCCAAATGTCATGGGATCATCGGTGACCTCCAAAGTACGGACTTTTGTAAAGAAGTGATTACGGATACAGCCAGGTTATTCGGTAGGATCGATGGCATCGTCAACAATGCCGGACTTAATGATGGTGCCGGACTGGACGCGGGTCCAGAGGCATTCAGAGCATCCTTAGATGTTAACTTGCATCATTACTATGATCTGGTGCACTATGCGCTGCCCTATTTAAAAAAATCCAAAGGTTCCATCGTAAATATTAGTTCGAAGGTGGCACTCACCGGACAGGGTGGCACTTCCGGTTATGCGGCCGCAAAAGGAGCCCAACTCGCGCTTACCAGGGAATGGGCGGCTGAGTTACTCCCCTACTCAATCCGGGTCAATGCAATTTTACCGGCAGAAGTAATGACCCCTCTCTATCAAAAATGGTTGGATACTTTCGAGGATCCCGATGCGAAAGTGGCGACTATCATCTCTAAAATTCCCCTGGAAAAACGGATGACCACCAGTCAGGAAATTGCAGCGATGGCTGTTTTTCTATTGTCCGAGGTTTCTGCCCACACCACCGGACAATTTATGATTATCGACGGGGGCTATGTACATCTGGATCGGGCGTTGACTTGAAGAAAATATCGCAATCTCCCGGCTGGCTTCATTTACAGTGAACTAAATGGAACAGAGTATCACAAAGATTTTTGATTATTTTGAAATATTAACCATTACACCTCAAAAAGATCGCTATTTCCAACAACAATCAGTTTCCCGAGCGGCGCCAGCAAGTAAGTATACCAGTAATGACTAATCTGTGCATTTCCTTCATTTCTTCGGATAGTGCGTTATAGTGCACTTTTAATCAAAATAACAGCATGGGACGAACTAATTTCATGAAAATATGCTGTCCAATGCACTATTTGCTGAAATTACTAAAAAAACTGTATTTTTGCATAAAATAGAGCACCATAATGCACTTTAAGGAATTGATAGAAACCATAAAGGAACGCAGGGAAATGCTACAGGTAACTCAGGAAACCCTGGCACTAATATCACGTGTAGGCTTAAGAACCATAAAGCAGTTTGAAAGTGGAAAAGGAAACCCTACGCTTTTGACTTTACAAAAAATAGCAGATGGACTAGGATTAGAGGTGTGTTTGAAAATTAAAAATGTATCTCGTAACAATGAGAATGGCAAGAATATTATACAAAGATAAGGAAGCAGGAATATTAATGCAGCATGACGATGGGACATTCACATTCCGTTACCACGCTTCCTGGATGGAAGACAAAAACAACCCGGGTATTAGTCTTTCCTTCCCAACAAACGAACAAGAATATCATTCAAATTACCTGTTCCCTTTTTTTTACAATATGCTGCCGGAAGGCTCTAATAAACAAGTAGTTTGTAAACACAATAGAATTGACCAAAATGATTATTTTGGATTATTGATGACAACGGCAAAAAATGACAGTATCGGTGCAGTCCGGGTTGTTAAAGTGGAAAATAATGAATTTACCTGAAAGAAGATACTGTCCGGGTACATTGGCACAAGGTTTTGACACCTATAGCAGAACCTGTTTGAATAAAGTATTTAAGGGTAAAAAAGTGTCTCATATATTTCCTTACGATTCACCGGCATCTAACCCTGAAACTGATGAACTTTTTGAAGAAAACAGAAAACAAATATCTATTTCGGGAATACAGGAAAAGTTCTCTGTATTGCTTGAAAAAAACAAGTTAAGGCTTGTCAATGAAGGTGAACGTGGAACCTATATTCTAAAACCAATTCCGGGAGCTGGTAAAAAACCTGACCAAATGCCAGCCAATGAACACCTAACCATGCAAATTGCAAGTCAGGTTTATGGCATAGAAACAGCAGAAAACGCCTTGATTTCTTTTAAAAACGGAGTCCCGGCTTACATCACCCAACGTTTTGATGTAAACGATGATGGAACTAAACGGGCTCAGGATGATTTTGCATCATTGGCTGGAAGAACCCCTCAAACTCATGGAGAACATTATAAATATACAGGAAGCTACTTTGAACTTTTTCAATTAATGGAATCTCATTTACCAGCTTACAAATTAGAATCATCTAAATTGATAAAAGTCCTGATATTTAATTTTCTTTTTTCAAATGGAGATGCTCACTTTAAAAATTTTTCATTGCTTGAGACACCAATGGGAGATTATCGATTAAGCCCTGCATACGACCTTCTCAATAGCCGCATTCATATAGAAGACAGAGACTTTGCATTAGACGATGGTCTTTTGCCCCGAAATCTCACTCAAGGTAAAATTAGTCGACAATTTACCATCCTTGCGAAGAAAGCAGGAATCAATGAAAAGATTTTCCATGATATTATGTCATTGATGTTATCAAAATCTGATTTGACTGAAAAATTGGTAGGTGCCAGTTACCTCAATGATGCCACAAAGAGGAATTATTGGCAGTCCTATCAAAGGCGTTTAAAACAGCTAATGAAAACATAAACCATAATAGCTTAACACCGGTCTAAAGGTGGATAGAAGGATAAATTACACTCTGTTGCATTGGCCAGTTTTGAATAGCAGCCGGGACATTTCGGTATAGATGTCCGCATCCGAACTCCCTAAGCCAGTGGAAGTAATAGGTGCCTCCGGAGGAATATTCCCCCAGGATACTGACTATTTAGCTATACCTTGTTGGTTGCTTCCCTGGTTTACTTATCAGGGTAAGTCTGCATATTAGCAGACTGTAGAGCATCGTTTCATGAGAAAAGTAATTAAAGCAGCAGGCATCGTTTTGTTAAGCTATGGTTGCATTGCGACCGGGTTTTATCTATTTCAGGATAAAATCATCTTTCAACCTGACCGGCTTCCCATGGATCATGAGTTTGCCTTTAGTCAACCCTACCGGGAATATTTTATTCCAACGACTGATGGTGAAAGTTTAAATGCCTTGTTATTTAATACCCACCAACCTTCCAGGGGGCTCCTCCTGTATTTTCACGGCAACGCAGACAATCTTCAACGCTGGGGTGACTATGCTGTCGATTTTAACCGCCTTGGGTATGATGTGATCATGGTAGACTATCGAGGTTTTGGCAAAAGCACTGGCAAACCAACTGAAAAAAATTTATATGCAGATGCTATCACATTTTTGCAGTGGGTACAAACCAACGTCCCGCATTCAAGATTAATCATTTATGGTCGCTCGCTAGGTTCGGCTGTGGCATCGCATCTGGCTACTAAAGTCACCCCAGCCCTGCTCATTTTGGAAACTCCCTTTGATGAAATGAAAGGAGTTATTTATCCGCTATTTCGACCCTTTCTCTATATCATTCCGATGCGGCATAAATTTTCTAACATAGAGAATTTGTTGCGGGTTAAGTGCAGGAAAGTGATTATTCATGGCACAGATGATTGGGTCGTACCTCTATCCTCTGCTTTAAGGCTTAAGCCTTTGCTTGGAACAGACGATCAGTTTGTAATTATTGAAGGGGGTGGCCACAAAAATCTTCGTGATTTTGAATTGTATCACGCCACTCTAAAAGAGGTACTACTTGGAATCGAACATTAAATTCAATATCTTTTGAATTTTATGACCATCCTGCTACTATCACTTCTCGGGTTGTACATCGCTATTTGCCTCTCCTTTTATTTCTTTCAACACCTTGCGTTCTTCCGTCCTGAAAAACTTTCCATCACCTTTCAATATAAATATCCTTTTCCCTTTCAAGAACTTGACTTTGACATGGAGGATGGCGGTCGTATCAACGCGATTTACTTTACAGTACCCAACTCGCTCGGGGTAGTGTTTTATCTGAAAGGAAATTCAAGGAGCATTAAAGGATGGGGAAAATTTGCCAAAGATTTTGTGAGCAACGGGTATGATTTTTTTATGATGGACTATCGGGGATTCGGTAAAAGTCGTGGTAAACGAAGTCAGACGAAAGTGTTTAACGATGCCCAATATATTTATAAGTGGCTGGCACAATCCTATCCTGAAAAGCAAATTGTTTTGTATGGCCGCTCGTGGGGTAGTGGTATTGCGGCCCGCATTGCTTCGTGGAATAAACCAAGGTTGCTGATTCTGGATTCACCCTATTTCAGTTTTTTCTATATCGTGAACCGCTATTTATTCTTTATCCCGCTACGTTGGTTGCTTCGCTATGACATCCGCACCGATCAATATTTAAAGGTAACAGAGTGCCCCATCCACATTATTCATGGTACTAAAGACAGACTGATCTCTTTTGCACAAAGTGAAAAACTAAAAGGACTCTATCCCGATAAGGTTACTTTGCACTCCATTGAAAGTGGTCGACATAACAATTTGTCGATGTTTCCGGAGTTTTTTGAGATACTCTATAATATACTATATGTAAAACCAGAACCCCGACAGCGGGATGAACACCATGGAAATCACCCGAAAGCCAGCCAGTGATTTTGACCTTGTCTTTGAGATACTTGCCTATCAAAAAGAAAAGTATCCAAACACCGATGCATTAAATGCATTCGAGGGCGGGGTCTGGAAAAATTATTCCATACAAAATATTCAGGAGCGTGTTGATACCCTCTCTTGCTGGTTCATAAAAAATGGTTATCAAAAGGGACAGAACATCCTGCTAATTCCGGTGATGGGTAAACCGGAATGGATGATTGTTGATCTTGCCTGTCAACAATGCGGATTGGTTACCGTTCCGGTTCATCCTACTTCTTCGCCTCAGGATATTGAACTCATCCTTACGGAAACGGAAACCCGGCTTTTGCATCGCAGCGGATCAGGAAATTTTTAATAAAGTCAATTCACTAAAGTATAATTTAAGCAGTACACTGTCTGTGTATCATCTTGAAAAAGATCGTGATGGATATTTTCATCCACTCAAGAATGAAAAACCAAACGATGAAGAACTGGTAAGACTTTGTGAAATTAAAAATTCAATCAATGACCTTCAGGCATCTGCATGGATCAGGCAGATAATCTCTATCTGGTTTCATCGGCAGGCAAGGCAATCATTGTACATAGATAAGGCTGGCCAAATCAAATCAGTTGCCAAATTAGACCGCTCTTGCGTGTGCAACCTGAAGGTATAGCTATGGATAAGAACGGTATTTTATACATTGCCAATGAAGGAAGAGGGACCTCCCCAAAGGTCTATGTTTTTAATCTGGGTCTAAATGTCAATAAGCTCACTTACTACAAAAGCAGAATTATATGCCCCGGGATTTTGCTCATAAAAATATAGCAAAATCCTATCTCTTTTATTCGGTGATCACTTTACAGATACCGTCGAAGCAGCGATTGACCTCGGAACGGATTATCAGCTAAGTGACGTAGCTCTGGAAGAAATTGTCGTTGCCATGTGGTTTCACGACCTGGGCTTTCATAAGGGTTGGGAGCAACATGAAGAACGATCGGCTGGACTGGCAGCGGCATTCTTAGCTGAACATCAAGTAGCTCCAGATCGAATTGAACGAATTAAAAAATATATTCTCGCCACAAAAAAGACAGCCGTGCCACAGAATATCGGCGAGCAGATAGTTCTTGATGCAGATGCTGCTCACATTGGAAATAAGAAATATTTTGACGCATTATGCCGCCTTCGGAGCGAATGCGAAGCCCATGGAGAAAAGAAATATTCAAAAAAAGACTGGATCAAACTTAATCTGGAATTTCTCAATAATCACAAGTTTTATACTACAGTTGCTCAAAACAAGTTTGGAGACAGGAAGCGAAAACACTTGCTCAAACTTCACAGACAATTGAAAAACCTGAAAGAATTTGAGCTCAATAAAACGACTTCTGAAGAGGATGATCCATCCAGTCTTATTCCAAAAAAAAATCTGATCGAGGCGTAGAAACGATGTTTCGAGTCACATTGCGTAACCATAATAATTTAAGCCGGATAGCCGACAACTAGGCAAACATCATGCTCAGCGTCAAT
>JBGTCB010000983.1:0-2795 GCA_041748995.1 Saprospiraceae bacterium
TGCAACCAAATTGTCGGGAAACAAAACATACAGACATAAACCTGTTCCCCTTTTCTTGATGTATCTGTTTGCAAG
Source organism: Saprospiraceae bacterium (assembly GCA_041748995.1). Classification (GTDB taxonomy): domain Bacteria; phylum Bacteroidota; class Bacteroidia; order Chitinophagales; family Saprospiraceae; genus JABDMH01. The sequence continues at coordinate 76 of JBGTCB010000983.1, forward strand.
AGTATGGATTCCTTTAAGGAAACAATTCGAAAAATGGGGGCAGCCTCCTTATCCGGACATCAATGCAAGTACCGATTCGGTGGTAATAGAAAGGGGAAAATACCTCGTATTCGGACCTGCTCATTGCGCCAGTTGTCATTCAGCTCCTAATGCGCTTTCTGTAATGGACAATGGCGAAGTAAGACCACTAATGGGTGGCTTACAGATAGAAATCCCACCTGCGACCATAAGGGCAATTAATCTCACACCTGATCTGGAAACTGGAATTGGCAACCTGACTGACGGGCAAATAGCCCGTGCTGTTAGATATGGAATTGGACATGATGGCAGAATGATGATGCCAGTAATGGAATACAGTCAGATGTCAGATGATGATCTCACGTCAATCATCTCATATTTACGTTCACAGTCCGCCCAAAAGAATGAAGTAAAAAAATCTGAAAATACATTTCTTGGCAAGGCTTTGCTTGCATTTGGAGTATTGAAGCCAAAACCAAAATCTGAACAACCTGTGTCAGTTGTTTCATCCGTTTCAACCAATGACCAGGTTGCTTATGGAAAGTATCTTTCTACAGGGGTTGCAAATTGTCTGGGATGTCATACCCATTTAGATGTGTTCAGTGGTGAATTTACAGTTCCACCATTTTCTGGGGGTTTTTATTTTGAACCGGATGCACTTACAGAAGGCTACGGATTTGTATCTCCAAATCTAACTCCTGATAGCGAAACAGGAATAATGGCTCACTGGACAGAAGAAGTCTTTCTAAACCGTTTCAAATCTGGTAGAGTGCATAAGACAAGTCCTATGCCCTGGGGAGCATTTTCAAAAATGGATACGACCGAGCTGAAAGCTATTTACCGATATCTTCAGTCACTGGATGCAGTTCATAATCCTATCGGACCTACTGTTTATCCTCCGGGAGAAAAACCGGCAAAATGAGACAAAGCATGTTCAGTTAAAATTAAAAATCAAGAAACTCGTAGTGCCAACAATGAAGGGCTGTTGAACGGAATCTGATCTTTGCCGGGTTCTATTGATCTCAAGATAGATAAGAACTCACTTTCTGCCCTACCTGTTTTCCAAATTCGATAGTCGTTCTTCCATTGACCGGATCTGCTGTTTTAAAAGTTGATTTTCTTCAGTAAGTTCCTGAATGGCAGCGATTGCTATGACCCCAAACCCGGAATAATTGAGCTGATAGACTTCCTGGTCGGTGTCTCCCAAAGTTCCCTTGTGTACTAATTCGGGAAAAAAGGGTGCAACTTCCTGAGCAACAAATCCGATTTGTTTGCGGTCGTGGGGATCGTCCGTATAGGAATAACTGGCAGGTTTGAGTTCCCTGACCCGATCCAGCACATTGGAAACCGGAAGGATATTCTTTTTCAAACGACGGTCAGAGGTGGTTGAATATGCTCCGGAGCTTGAAATAAACTCACCTCTGAAAGCACCTTTATAATAGAGCTCCAGATTTCCGTCACTGTTGGTACTATAAAGAGTCCAGAAGGTATTATTAGAACCTGGATGTTGAATGGAAAGACCATTGCTGGTACCACTGCCATTGTTGTGGGCAAGGGTAATTTCCGCCCTTCGGGTGGCGGTACGCATTAACACATCGTGGCCACTGTTGTGATTCAGATGAAGTCCTCCACTGGTGCAGTCGATTTCGTTGCCATCCATGATCATTTTTTGAGATCCGGAATTTACTTGAAGACCAGCTATAGTTCCATCATTCTCAGGGCCATTAATGGTGAGTTTGGATGCGGGACCGGTAGTTCCGATGCCTACATTTCCATTCGATGAAATGGTCATGCGGTCCAGGTTGTTGGTTCTGAAACGCAAACGACCATTTTGACGGTTAGCCATGTATAGGTCATCTCCGAATACCTGTAAATATGCCAGGTAGTTCGCTGCGTTATCGTATATCTCGATTAGGGGATCATTCCCTCGAAGATTCAGTACACTAATTCCGGTTGTAGATACTCTCATGGGAACATTACCAGCAATTGTAGCACTTCCCTCCACATTCAAATTTTGGGCTGTGAGTGAAAAAGATAGCAGTAATAGTACAACGAGAAGTAGGGATTTCATGATTTGATTGAATTTTGAAAAGTGTTAAATTAAGGAATTTGGCTGAGAAATCAAATCTGAGACTCAGGAGGGCTGCTGAAATATGGAGGTGAGAAATTCATTTCACTTGATGAAATTAAAACATAACATAATAATTACGAATGTTTGAATAAGCAGTATCATCCAGGTAATCTTCAATCCAGGTGATTCTACCTCAATGCGAAAACTCAAATTATTGGGAAACCCACTTTATAACGATGCAAGAAGTTTAGGGCAGATGCTCCGAATAGTGAAGAAATATGAACAGGAGTCATCCACACCTGCACCGGCTGACTGGTGGAAGCTGGCTCCGGATTACGATAATGAAACTGACAACAATGACAGGTATAATGGAGACGATTATTCGTTTTTATATTTTGCCGGTCATGAAAAGCTGGGTATAAAATCAATGGCAGCGGATGCGAATTTTAAACGGGATGGTCTTGAATTTCAAATCCCAATTTATTTAATACAGGGAGAAAATGATATGTTGACGGCATCAAAGATTAATAGACCATATTTTGATAAAATTTCCGCTCCTGATAAAGCATATTATTTAATACCTGATGCAGGTCATGGGTATAATGAATCAGTAGTGGACGCTCAATATCAA
>JBGTCB010000984.1:0-1685 GCA_041748995.1 Saprospiraceae bacterium
ATCGTTCCATCCGGTAGCTTTGGCTACAGACAGTAAGGGAAATCTTTACATCTCCGATTGGGTGCAACGCCATTATCCCAACCATGGTCAGGGCAAAATCTGGAAATTATCATCGCGAGATCCGGTGACACCACAAAGTATTGGGTCATCTCCCGTATCAATCAATCGAATGGAACCGCTACCGGATGATATCGACACCTTATTAGAAGTCCTGCAATCAGGTGATCGTTTTCAAAAAGCCATGGCCCGAAATCAACTGTGCAAAGATCCTTATCTACCAGAAATGAGCAGGTTGATAACGAGTAGCGACTCCGGTTTACGTCTGCAGGCACTTTTAGTATACACCCAGACTGATGTGCCTCTTGAAGAGTCGAAAATCAAAGCACTTCTAAGAGATGATGATCTGCAAGTTCGCAAAATGGCACTGATATACGTCGGTCGGAAAATGCGGGTTGATCTTTGGGATGAATTAAAGGATATTTTGGCAGCCGGTTTAATTGGTCATGAACTTTTTGAGATCTATCTCGCTACCATTCAACACTTACAGCCGGAATTTATCAACAATCATCAAAATCGTACCGGCATTTCAGCCGATAAACAAAAACAGTCACTACCGGAAAGATTTATTGAATCAATTCTGGAAAATGATAAGATACCTGAACCAGTGAGAGCATTGGGACTGCCTTACCTTAGGGACCTCATGGAAAATCGGGATCTTTTACTCACTTTATTACGGTCTGCAAAGGATGAATCATTTAAGATCAATTTAATAAAGGCAGTCAGACAACTGCCCGACGAAGAGGTTGCTGCTATGCTTTTGGCTCTGGCAAAAAATGAAAAAGAAATACCGACGGTTAGGGCACAGGCTATCAGTGCTCTTTTTTATCAAAGAGGAGAGTTCTGTGCAGATCTGAAAGAAAATTTAATGCGATCAAAGGAAGAGATCGTATTATATTCCCTGATTAAAATATTGGTTAACTGCACGGATGATCAGCAGCTGGTTGATGAAGTATCCAATTATTTAGCGTCATTAAATAGTGCTGATCTTTTGAATGTCTGGCAAAAGGGTTTGGGAGAAAAAACCAATGATTTCAGCAAGGATGACTGGATAAATACAGTTGATGGACAAGGTGTCGTTCATAAGGGAAAATTAGTATTTGAAAGTGTTCAATCACAATGTCAGACCTGCCATAAAATAGATGGTTGGGGAGGGATCATCGGACCGGATTTATCCAATGTGGGCAGCAGCAAAACACGAATGCAATTAATCAATTCAGTGTTGGATCCTTCACTGGAAATAGCTCCGGAGTGGCAGGGATGGTATGTAATTGATCAGCATGATAAAAAGCATATAGGACGACAAATAGATGTAAACCCAAACAGGGCTGAACTAATGAGTCTGGCAGGAGATTTTGATAATTTCGATTTCCCTAAAGGGTTTGGTGTCCTCGATGAATCGATCATGCCGGCCGGATTACAAAATACCATCACACTGTCCGAATTTAATGATTTAATTGCTTATCTGGAGTCTCTAAAATAGTTTTACTGAATAATGCACATTGGTTGCACTGTAAGTTGCTTAATTACAGTAACAAAATCAATGAATGATGGAAAATATGTTTACTGGAGTTAACATTTTGGAGTTTAGTAAGCGATTTACGTGTGATGAAGATTGTTTGGATTAC
>JBGTCB010000985.1:0-7694 GCA_041748995.1 Saprospiraceae bacterium
GCTTAAGGAGACATTAGCGGTATAACCCCGAAGGGGTGTAATGATTATAGGAAATGAAAATTGAATTTTACATCAAACCCCAAAGGGGTGCAATGATTATTAAATGCAGAGAATTAAACAAAACCCCGAAGGGTGAAACGATTATAATGACAATTGAATTTCACAACAAAACCCCGAAGGGGTGATATGATTATAGGGGTGTAATGATTATATAGAGGTGACATGATTATAAAAACAAAATAATTTATGGCTGGTACATTTTCACAAATCTACATTCAATATGTTTTTGCCGTTAAGGGACGGAAAAATCTTTTGCAACAGGCATGGAGAGACGATGTCTTCAAATACATGTCCGGAATAATTAAAGGCAAAAACCAAAAGCCGATCATAGTTAACGGCGTAGCCGATCATGTTCACGTGTTTGTTGGATTGAAACCGTCTATGTGTATCTCCGATCTGATTCGTGATATCAAAAGCAATTCCAGCAATTTTATCAATGAAAATAAATTCCTGAAGGGAAAATTTTCGTGGCAGGAAGGATATGGTGCTTTTTCTTATGGACATTCACAATTGAATGATGTGTATCAGTATATCCTTAGTCAGGAGGAACATCATCGAAGAAAGTCGTTCAGAGAAGAATACCTCGATTTTTTACAAAAATTTGAAATTGAATATGAAGAACATTACGTGTTTGATTGGTTGGAGGAATAATACCACCCCTTCGGGGTTTTGGTCGTTGTGGATTTGGCTATTTTATAATCCTGTCAACCCTTCAGGCTTGTTAAAATGTACAATATGGGCAGCATAGTACGTGAAGAAATTAAATTCCACGAATGGGTGGGTAATGCTTTTTAGATTACACTCCTTTGGTGCCAAAGGCTGCGTGGCATACTGCGGGAACTTTTTAGCGATGAATGGCCATCGGTTATTGAGGAATTGAATGAGCAAATAGGCGGCATAACCTCCAAGGGGTGTAATGACTATAGAAATGAAGATTGAATTTCACATCACAACCGAAGGGGTGAAATGATAGGGACAAACAATCTCGATGAGTTGGCTGAGGACCAGGGTGCCGTCCTCGAGAAGGTCAAAGAAAAAGTTCGGAGTATGGACCGTTCCAGAATGAAAAAAGCACTGGCGGATTATGGAAATGTCAGTACACAAAAGTTGTTGTCACCTTTACTGTCGTAGCCATGCAACCAGACTTCCTCTATAACAATTCCGAATTCACAAAAAAAAACGGCCACAACATAGTCGTGACCGCTCATAGAGCTTTTGCATAAGTAGCCCGTAGGGGAATCGAACCCCTGTTACCAGGATGAAAACCTGGCGTCCTAACCCCTAGACGAACGGGCCTCTATGGCAAGATCGAAAGCCATTTCTTTCAAAAGCTTGGCAAAGATATAACTTTCGAAATAATTTCAAACTATTGGTCAAAATTGCTCAACGGTTTATAAAACAATGAGCCAGTACACTGTCCAGTGGAAGATGTTGAATAATTCTGAGATCATTTTTGTGATAGGCAAGGCGCAAAGCGCAGGTATAGCCGAAGCTATAGTGAGTATTTGCAACGCAGTATGTCGCAAAAAGGAGCCAGAATTAACGACAATCTTTCAGTGGAAAATGTACTAGATTCTATTATACGCTATATTTGATAAGAGAGAAAGTATGCGGACTCCAAATTAACTGGTTATGAAAAAGGAGCTGAAGGATAAACATTTTATCAGGAAACCGATCTACCCCGGAGGTACAAAAGCGATGCAGGAGTTCCTGAAGATGAATAAGAAATACCCTGCGAAAGCGCTGGAACATAAGACAGAAGGTACGGTCACCATAAGATACACCATTGATTATCAGGGCAATGTCATTAATACAAATGTAATATCCGGTGTGGGTTCCGGTTGTGACGAAGAAGCTCAGAGAATTGTCTCTCTCTTGAAGTTTAATGTACCCAAAACCCGGAAGATGAAAGTTCAGTACCATAAGACCATCCATATCCATTTCCGGTTGCCGGAGATTGTTCCGGTGGTTCAGGAATACCAGTATAATATCACCCAAAGTCCCGGAAATGCTAAGCAGGCGAAGGGTAAATCTTCATATTACTACCTGGTCGAATGGTAATCCTTTTAACAGAATGATGGATTTTGTAACAAAGCATCTTATTTATTGATTCCATGTTCACTTTCTACTTCATCACACATGCAGATAAACCTATATTTGCATTTTTCAGTTAACCAGATTAAACAGTGACCAAGATGAATCATGCATGTACCAATGTTTCATGGATCCCGATTTTAACAATCTGCTTGCTTGTTGCATGTAAGCCGACAACTCAATTGGAGGTAATCAAACCGGCGGCTATAACTTTACCCGACCACATCAATACGCTGGCTACGATCGACCGCAGCAAACCAAGCAGCGGCTTTATCGATGTCCTGGAAGGAGGAGTGACCGGTGAATTGATCCACCAGGACCGGAATGGCCGACTCAGGGCTCTGGAAGCGCTGAATCAGACCCTTACCCGTACTCCACGGTTTAAGGTTATCCATACCGGCATTGAGATGACTGGCAGTGAAACCGGATCAACCTTTACTTCCCCTTTACCCTGGGATGAGATTGAAAATATCTGCCGGAAATATGGAGCAGACGCCATCATCGCCATTGAAAAATTTGATTCCAATAACCTGCGTGATGTGACGTCCCGCAAACGAAAAGTCAAGGATAAAGATGGTAATGAAAAGGAAGAAACTGTGTATGATGCCAAGCAAAATGTCGAAGTACATTTGGGTTGGAGATTGTATGATTTAAAAACCAAAACGATCATTGATGAAGTCGATGTGACTGATTCGGGTTCTGATTCAAATACTGCCAAAAGCTCCCGGGCTGAGGCGCTCAAAGACCTGGAAGATCCAACAAATATTACTCGCCGGGTGAGCGGAACCGCAGGTACGAAGTATGCCGAAAGAATTGCCCCCGTTTTCATTATGGTCAGCCGCACTTTTTATAAAAAAGCTAAAGGACCCCAGGAAGAAGATATGGCAAAAGCAGCCCGTCTTTTCGAAACAGACAACTGGGAAGGAGCAGCAGAGATCTGGCAGAAGATTGTGTCCAGTCCTGGTGCCGGAAACGAGGTAAAAGGGATGGCCAGCTACAATATGGCAGTTGCCTGTGAAAAACGGGGTCTGTTGTCCACCGCCCTCGAATGGGCTCAAAAATCTTATGGAGATTACGGTAATAAAAAAGCGAGAAATTATGTCTCCACCATCAAAGACCGGATTCAGGATCAGGAAATCTTAACCCAACAATTAAAAGAAAGAGCTTGAATTGAGAAAGGAATATCTCATATTAATTCTGTTTTTTATAATTTTCAGTTGCAGCGAAAAAAACAACCGGGACACTACTGATCATCAGGAATTGATTGATCAAATTCAGGTAAAATTTGCACCTGATAAAAGGGTGGCGATTTTTACAGTGTCTTATGAGAATGGCATATTCCGGGGTGAAACAAATTTACCGGAAGCAAAAAAAGAACTTGAAAGTTTAATCAATTCCTTGTCTCTTATTGATAGTGTGAATTTGCTGACACCTTCCTATGGTTTGGTAAATGTTTCAGTTTGCAATATTCGCTCGGAACCCCGACATTCTGCTGAATTATCGACTCAGTCGCTGCTTGGTACTCCCATCCAAATTTATAAACAACAGAATAACTGGTATTACGTGCAATTACCCGATGGTTACCTTGGCTGGTTGGATCAGGGTGCTCTGGTAAAAATCACTCCACAAGAATATTCAGACTGGCAGCAAGATAAAAAAGTGGTGGTCGTTGCTCCTTTTGATTTCATTTATGCTGATCATACTAAAGAGGTGCGGTCTGATGTAGTGGAGGGAAACATTCTGGTAGCAGCTGATCGGACAGATCAATTTCAGACCGTAAAATTACCGGATGGTCGAACCGGAATAATCAATGGAAAGAGCATAATTTCCTATGAGCGGTTTCTTAATACCCGGGAACCATTGCTGGAAAATATTTTATCTACTGCTCATCAATTTATGGGCAGGCCATATCTTTGGGGAGGTACATCCGGCAAAGGCATGGATTGTAGTGGTTTCACAAAAACAATATTCTACTTAAATGGGTTGGAGTTACCCCGTGATGCCAGTCAACAAGCGCACATTGGTGTGGAAATTAATACCGATACCACTTTACAAAATCTGATGCCTGGGGATTTTATCTTTTTTGGAAATAAAAAAACATCCTCTCAGGAAGAGAAAATTACTCATGTTGCGATGTATCTGGGTGAGGGGAAAATTATTCATGCCTCTGATCGGGTACAGATCGAGAGCCTAAAGAGAAGAGATCCGGATTTCACCGAAAAGCGATTAATTTCAATGGTACGGGCAAAGAGGATGTTGCAAAATATTAGTGAAAACGGAGTAAAAAAACTGGTTGATCACCCCATTTATAATCATCATACAACAACAGAAAGTGGTTAGTCTTCAGTCCCCGCGGGAGGATCTTATTTAGCAGTAAGTCATCTCTCATTTTATAAAAAGTATATGTGATTTATTATGTTAATTAATAATTTTCCATGAAGCCGATTGTACAGATTTCTTTAGATATCATTGACCTTGAAGAAGCTCTAAAAACCGCCGAATTAGCTCTTGATTCGGGAGTTGATTGGTTAGAGGCCGGAACGCCTTTAATCCTTACAGAAGGAATGCGTGGCGTCAAAGCCTTGCGTGCCCGTTGGCCGGAAGTGCCGATCGTAGCAGACCTGAAAACGATGGATGGCGGTTGGCTGGAAGCGAAGGTGATGGCCAGAGCCGGAGCTACCCATGTGGTTGTCATGGCCAGGGCGCATCCGGAGACTATTAAAGAGGTGGTCAGGGCCGGAAAAGATTTTGGGATCTCCGTAATGGGGGATAATTTAGGCTGCGAAGATATGGTAGCCGGAGCCCGAATGCTGGAAGATTTAGGCTGCGACTATATAGTTCACCATATTGGATATGATGAACGTCGTGGCATAGCTTCCAGAGGTCAAAGGATGCCCAGTCCATTGGATCAACTACGTAAAGTGGTCGCTGCAGTGACTATACCGGTGCAGGCAGTAGGTGGTCTGACGATCGAACAGGCAATGGAAACCCCCGCATACGGTGCACCTTTGGTAGTTTTAGGAGCACCTCTCACCATTGATGCTAATAGCTTTAAGACTGCCCATGGTGATATTGGCAGTATATTGAGACAGATATGCGATAAAGTACACAGTTATGGAACCAGCAGTAGTTAATTACTCCGAGAAAAAGTTCAGCGTCGAATTACGGGAAATACCCAGACCGACGATCGATCATGATGATGTCTTGCTACAAGTAGAGGCTGTTGGTGTCTGCGGTAGTGATTTACATCAATGGACTTCCAATCATAGCTGGGCTGTTAATTATCCGGTTGTACTCGGTCATGAATTTTCCGGCACGATTGTATCGCTGGGAAAAGGGGTGGAAGGATGGTCCGTTGGTGACCGGGTTGTCAGCGAGACCGCGGCAGTGATTGATCCGAATTCTCCCATGACAAGACAGGGATTGTACAACCTGGATCCATTTCGAAAAGGTTTTGGATATGGTGTCGATGGGGCTATGACCCGTTTTGTCAAAGTACCATCCCGCATTTTACACCGGGTTCCGGATTCACTTTCCCTGATAAAGGCAGCCCTCACTGAGCCCTGCTCCGTAGCGTATAGTGCTACCGTTGTCAATAGTAAAATTAAACCCGGAGATTTTATTCTGGTTTTAGGTCCCGGACCAATAGGGTTACTATGTGCTGCCATGGCAAAACTCCAGGGTGCTATCGTAGGAGTTGCCGGATTGGAAAATGACCGGGCGCGGCTTAAGATCGCCGAATCGTATGGATGCGAAGTACTCGTTGGTAACTCGGAAGATTGGGCGAGGCAAGGTGATGGATTGGGAGTCGATGGCGTCATTGATGCAGCCGGAGTATCGGCAACCTTAAAGCTGGCGCTGGATCTGGTTCGACCAAACGGTTGGATCAGCAAAGTTGGCTGGGGACCACAGCCTCTTCAATTCTCGCTTGATCCACTGGTTCAGAAAAATATCACCCTCCAGGGAAGTTTCAGTCATAACTGGCCGATCTGGGAGCGAGTAATCCGCCTCCTCTCTACAGGTCTACTAAATGTCGATCCGATCATCGGTGGTCAATGGGCCCTTACGGATTGGAAAGAGGCTTTTGAGACCATGCACTCAGGTGCTATTGTCAAAGCCATTCTAAAACCATAGCACCATAGTACCACAAAACCACAAACACCATTCACACCACAGTACCAGAATACCATAACACCACAATACCGTAGTGCCATGCCCAAACTCGCTGTTTTCCCTAAAGCCTACATGGATCAACTATGTGTAGACGGTTCCATGAGTCTGACTGAATGGATCAGGCTTGCCGCCGGTCTCGCCATTGATGGTTTAGAATTCTATGCTGGATTTCTGGATCTCCGGGATGAAAAACGTTGGCCCGAGTTCAGAGGTATCGCTCAGGATTACGGACTTGAGATCCCCATGCTTTGTTGTTCACCCGATTTTACTCATCCAGATCCGGCTTTCCGGCAAGGTCAGGTGGAAGCTGAAAAAAGGTGGATCGACCTGACTGCGGCCCTTGGTGGTTCCTACTGCCGGGTGTTGTCCGGACAAAAAAGACCGGAAATTACTCATCAAGAAGGACTTGACTATGCAATTGAATGCATTGAAGCTTGTCTTCATTATGCCAGGGATCATGGAATTACCCTGGTGATTGAAAATCACTATAAAGATAATTACTGGACTTTCCCGGAATTTGCCCAGATGAGTGATGTCTTTGCTGAGTTGGTTGGTAGAATTTCCGATTCATCCTTTGGTGTGAACTATGACCCCAGCAATACTATTCTGGCTGGTGAAGATCCTTTGACGTTACTGGAACTGATTAAAGAAAGGGTGAAGACTATGCATGCTTCTGACCGGTATCTGGCTCATGGTACCATCGATGATTTACGAAAACAAGAAAATAGCCTGGGTTATGCCTCCCTCCTTCGTCATGGTGAAATTGGCATGGGCTTGAATGACTATGATAAAATTTTTACCACCCTGGCATCGGTAGGTTTTGATGGATGGATCAGTGTGGAAGATGGTGTGGATGGCTTCGACCAACTGGCGAGATCCGTCTCTTTTCTTAATCGTAAAATTAAAGACACCTGGTCTGAGGGATCTGTAGATCAAAGTTAATTGTGGGCAATGACATATAGTGCCTGGCGGCGCATCGCTACTGCTCCCCGATGCAACAGGGTAAGCATCGATTCCAGGAATATTAGTATTTTTAAGGAAAGCTATCGTTTTAATGTCAAGATTAACCTTACGGTACGGGGTACTTATGATTTTGGTGATCGGAATCATCATGGCCGGAGTCCTTGCTCTACCCGGAATATTCAACGACAAGACGACTATTCAGACCACAGGTACTGCCCAATGGGTGGCTGGAGATAACCTTTCAACCGATCAACTGATTCAACTCAATATTGATGTCCGGCTCCTGATAGCTGATAAATGTTACAAATGTCATAATAGTACCAAGCACAAGGCGGCATTAATTCTGGATACCAAAGAGGGAATTTTTGAAGGGGGCGAAAATGGAGCAGTGATTTCCCCGGGCA
>JBGTCB010000986.1:0-5099 GCA_041748995.1 Saprospiraceae bacterium
TAAAAATCCGTAATTAAAAGAAGATCCTTTTTTTATTCCTGATCAAAATTTAACGCTTGAATATTTAAGAATTCATCCGAATCCATCCAATGGACAGATTAATATTTCTTTTAATGCTGAAGCGGCTCCGCTTACCATTACCATCACTGATGTCACTGGTAAAAACCTCATTGAAAAAAAGGTCGATTCGTTCGATGGTATTTATCAGGATGAATTTGATTTGACCACTTTCCCCAAAGGACCACTTTTCATTCATATCGGACAAAACGGGAAAAATCATTCGGAAAAAATCATTCATCAGTAGTTTAATTGTCCTTGAGTCTGTATTCATTCATGTTCATATGCTTGAGCGTCTGGTCTCTGCTTCAGTGTTGCTTCTACTTTTTGTCAGCAAAAAGTAGCAAAAACTGCAGTCTGTATTCGCCGGCGACCCACATCCAGGGGCTATGCTGGATTTTATAAGGCTACACTTGTGCAGACTAAGAGTATTCTAAAATTCACGAACCTTCTACTATCATTAAATTTATCCATTTTTAATCGCTGGATAAAATCCGACGCTCCGCCCCTGTGTGGGTCCCCACCGTCGAATACTAAGCCGGGATCACCTCTCCCCAAAACTTAGGTTAATAAATACCACTCCGTTTTCCACCTAAAATGCTACCGGATTAACTTTAGAGCACCTCTATTAACCCCATTCATGGTAAAAACAATTTTCATTCGAAAATTTATTCAATAATATGCTGCGCCATACTTCGTTGATCGTCAGTCAGATAGCTACGGCTATCTTCCTTCCTCCAGCCTTGTCTGGCTTGCATCCTATTGACTTTTTACTCATTCAGAGGTAAATAGAGGTGCCCTTTATAAATAGAGCAAATGACAACCCCGGATATCACTTTGATCCAGACGGCCAATAATTTCGAAAGTGTCATCGCTGTGTCGCAATCCGAGATCACCGGTGGCGATAAATGAACAGGTATCGATATTGGCCAGGTCAATGATGTGGACAATACCACTTTTGCCGGAAGCGACTTCGGTGAGCGGATCATTAATTTCACGAATCATGATCTGCATGGAGGGAGGCATTCGGAACCGACCTTGAAAATCCGAATAAGCCTGTGACATCATCTCGGTCATTCCATATTCGGAAAAGATATTTTTGGTGCCGAATCTCTGAGCCAGAAATTCATGCAGATCACTGCGCAGGAGCTCCTGGCCCCGTCCTTTCATCCCTCCCGTTTCTATTACAACAGCATTGGAAGGGAGTTGGGGACTGAATTTATCAGCAAAATCCAACAGGGCAAAAGTCACCCCGATCAACAGGATCTTCTTTCCGGAACCTGTATATTTTTCTAAAGCATTAAATAACTCAGCAAAATTATAGCGATAAAAAGCCGGTTCAATTTGCCCTTTATACTGCAGGAATCCATTGACCATTGCCACCAGAGAACTGTCTCCCGCTTCGACATAATTGGGTAGCAAAGCCAGCAGGAGATAATCATCCAGGCTACCGAACCGGCTCTCGAATAAATTGATTGCATGCTTTTGATATTCGCTCCTGGATCTGACCAGATGCTGCGATCGCAAAGTCCCCGTCGTACCGGAGCTGAGAAAGATCTTTTCCGGGTCCCAGGTTCCCGTCTGTATCCGATGGTGTTTAAATGCCTCAACCGGCAGACATGGAATTACCCGGGAATCTTCGGGATTCCAATTTAACTGCGACAGAAATTTCTGAAACACCGGACAACCTTCAATCTGATGCCTGATGCTGGCTTTCATTGCCTCCTCAAAGTTAAATTCCGGATTAAAGTAAAAGCCGGAACCCGGTTTCAATTGTGAAATTTCTGTTCTCCCCCACTTCATGCTGTAAAATTTGTAAATTCAGGCTTCAGTTAGCAAACCAACCATTGATTATTTTCGTTTTGAACATCAGATGAAATACTTGACCATCCTTATTTTTCTTTTGACCCTGGTCAATACGGGTTGTCTTGAAGGTCCGGATTTTCCGCTGGAGCCGGTTATAGAACTCCTTGGTATTACCAATGACACCATGGTGCAGAACAGTTTAAACACCGATTCGACCATAATCGTTATTGGTTTTACAGACGGTGATGGCGATATTGGCAGTGAAGATCAGGTGAATGTCTTTGTCAAAGATCTTCGGGATAACTTCATTTCCGATCAATATCGAATCCCGGTGTTGCCGGCAGAAGGTGCTCAAAAGGGTATCTCCGGTGAATTGTATATTACCCTGTATACTACTTGCTGTACCTATCCCAATGGTGCTCCACCTTGTGAACCATCCTCCCAGTTTCCAACCAATACCCTGATGTATGAAATCCAGATCATGGATAATGCAGGTAATATGAGCAATGCGATCCAGACACCACCCATCATTTTGAAGTGTGATTGAGACTTTCCTGTTAGGTTAGGCCCAAAGACTTCCGAGCGGCATCGACATTTTTTTTGCTGTTACCAACGAAAACTTCTCCATTGATGAAGATTACCGGCCGGGATAGAAAAGTATATTCCTGCAAAATAAGATCACGGTAATCCTGCTCGGAAAGTTGTTTTTCATGCAACCCCAAAGCCCGGTATTTCAAAGCTCGCCGACTGAACAGGGCCTCATAACTTCCTGCCTTCTCCTGCATCTCATCAAGCTGTTCTGTAGTAATCTTTTCGGATTTGATGTCCTGTAAGATGAATCCTGCACCGTCATTGAGCGATTTGATAATGCGCTGACAAGTGGAACAGGATGAAAGATGATAGATCTTATTCTTCATGAATTCCTAAAATTCTCTAATGAAGTATATCGGACAAGCTCTGAACACCATCGATGGAAAATGACTGTTCAAGGAATTGCGAAATCATTGATTGGCTTTACGGTGGTCGGATAGAAACTTTTCCAGTCCAAGATCCGTCAACGGGTGTTTTAATAAGCCCAAAATCGAATCCAAAGGACAAGTGACAATATCCGCTCCGGCTTTAGCTGCTTCTACAATGGACCTTGATGACCGGATCGAAGCAGCGAGGATTTCAGTTTCATACCCCTGGATGGCAAAAATTTCAGCAATTTCACGGATGAGACTCATTCCATCCCAATTAATATCGTCAATGCGACCTATAAACGGACTTAAATAGGTTGCTCCGGCCTTGGCTGCCAAAATAGCCTGTCCGGCTGAAAAGACCAGCGTGCAATTGGTACGAATACCCTGATCCGCAAAATATCGCAGTGCTTTCACTCCATCTTTAATCATGGGAACCTTGACCACAATATTCGGTGCCAACTCTGACAACGTTTGACCTTCCGCAACGATACCGTCAAAATCAGTCGATATCACCTCGGCACTGACATCGCCATCCACCAGATCACAAATGGTTTGATAATGACGGAAAATCTGAGTCTGACCAGCGATGCCTTCCTTAGCCATCAGGGATGGATTGGTAGTGACTCCATCCAGGACACCCAGATCTCGGGCTTCTTTAATCTGATCAAGGTTTGCGGTATCTACAAAGAATTTCATAATTGCAAAGAGTTTTCGAGTCTAAATTCAAGTTACAAAAGTAAACTAATGAATGACTTTTCCGGCACTTTCCCTGAAAGAACCTACAGGTTACAGGGTCAGAAGATCGCTGAATTAAGTATTAAAAAAAGAGTGAGAAACCACACCGATCGCTCAACTTTCTTACCCTTGCTGCATTTCTGCCCTGGGGGAGTTCAGAAGGAGCTGACCGCATGGCCCTCACTCAGAGTGCAAAAGTAACTTATAATTTGAAAAAGGCAATATCTGATTAGGAATAGGATGCTTTAACCCGGATTATTCATTAGATTATCTATTACGAGGTAAAACTGCTGCAAATACGGGCACATAAGCCCTTTTTGATTCTCACCATGATGATGACCATGTCTGCGACTCAAAAAGCGCTTGCAGTACCCTGACGGCATTCGCATCAGGGCCAAGCCCGTCTTTATTGCATTTTTACCTCTCACTACGAAAACCAAATGATAATCCGGGTTTAAAAATAAACCCAGGGTTCGCTATCGGGTGGTGGTGCCGTGATCGTCATCAGCTCTTTAGTAACCGGATGCAGGAATTCAAGACTACGGCAGTGTAAAGCGATGCTGTGCTCATCAAAAACCGTCCCTCCATATTTCAGGTCTCCCACTATCGGTGCTTTGAGCGATTGCATGGCCACCCGAAGCTGATGCGATCTGCCGGTCTTCGGTTGCAATTCCACCAGGGTAAACATCTCACTGCGATCAAGCACCCGGTAACTTGTTTCTGCCCTTTTTGCCCCCGAATCATCGGATGAACCGGTCGTTGTGACGATATTCTTCTGGGTGTCTTTAACGAGAAAATGTTCAATAATGCCGGAGGCAGTCCGGGGCGTTCCCCGGCTGATGGCCCAATAGGTCTTCTTGATTTTCCCTTCCTGAAACATCAGGTTGATGCGTTCCAGTGCTTTGCTGGTACGAGCCATCAACAATACACCGGACACCGGTCTGTCCAGTCGATGACACAAGCCCAGAAACACATTTCCCGGCTTTTTGTAAGTGACCTTAATATAGTCTTTGGCAAGATCGATTAAAGCCGGATCACCGGTGCGGTCGCTCTGAGACAAGATACCTGCAGGCTTATTGATCGCAAGCAAATGGTTATCTTCGTACAGCGATACGATTTTATATTTTTCCAATTTCTGACGCTTTTATGAGATTGTCTCTGGGATTTTCACCCTGTCCAAATGATACCTTTATTTTCTATGCCCTGATCCATGGTAAGGTCGGCCGGGGTGAATTTGAATTTGAGCCCTTTATCACCGATATAGAAGAACTCAATCAACAAGCCTACCGCTCGGATCTAAACATCACGAAGATAAGTTTTAATGCCTATTTGGATCTTGTGGATGACTATGTGTTGCTCGACAGCGGTGCTGCGCTGGGTAACCGGTGTGGTCCATTGCTGATATCCCGTGACACCTACATCCCGGATCAACTGGCTGGTCTCAGGGTGGCTATACCGGGACATAAGACCACCGCCAATTTTCTGCTGGATTATTTCCTCCCGGTCGAAGTGAGGAAGCAGGTGACCCTTTTCAGTAAC
>JBGTCB010000987.1:0-4092 GCA_041748995.1 Saprospiraceae bacterium
ACTTTGAAAATGAAAACCACTTCTTACTAAGTTGAGTGGTATGTGCAAAAAATGCACTAACCTGTTGGGCTTGTTCATCAGGGCGATATAAAACAATTTCGTCCTTCATGTTTTAAATCAGACTTTTTATTGATTCGAGAACCTCCGCACTATCTTCATCCAAGGCTTTTATCTCTTCCAAAATATCTTGGGGTTGTCTTAGGGCTGCCTCTTCATTTTTATTCGGGTTTTTGACACTCAAATCAAAAGTGCTTTGGTCTATATCTTTGATATCGACTGTCCAGGAATTTTCAGAAAGACCCTTTGTTTCACTCAGGCTGACGAATTCCGCCAGATCATTTTCATTCAGTGGATTGGTTTTGCCCAGATTACGGCCGGGGTTCAATTGGTAAAACCATACCTTTTGGGTGGCTTTGCCTTTTTCAAAGAACAGCACCACGGTTTTGACACCCGCACCGGTAAAAGTTCCACCCGGCAAATCCAATACAGTATGCAGGTTGCAGTTTTCCAATAAGGTTTTGCGTATGGCCACTGTGGCATTGTCGGTATTGCTCAAAAAGGTGTTTTTGATCACCACACCTGCCTTGCCGCCTGCTTTCAGGATTTTGATGAAGTGCTGTAAAAAGAGGGAGGCGGTTTCGCCTGTTTTGATAGGGAAGTTTTGTTGCACTTCGGCACGTTCTTTTCCACCAAAAGGCGGATTGGCAAGCACCACATCATAGCGGTCTTTTTCCTGAATGTCGGCAAGGTTTTCGGAAAGGGTGTTGGTGTGGATGATATTGGGTGCCTCCACACCGTGCAAAATCATATTCATAATACCGATGATATAGGCCAATGATTTTTTCTCTTTGCCGTAGAAGGTGCGTTTCTGCAAAGTTTCCCAATCCTTGGTAGAGAGACCCTTGCCGTTGGCGGAGGCTGCCGAAACCATCAAGTTGAACGACTCGCACAAAAATCCCATGCTGCCACCTGCCCCATCATAGACCGTTTGGCCGATCTGAGGATTTACTACTTGGATGATGGTCCTAATCAGTGGCCGGGGGGTGTAGTATTCGCCGCCGTTTCTCCCTGCATTGCCCATGTTCTGTATTTTGGCTTCATACAGGTGGCTCATTTCGTGCTTCTCTGCATGGGTCCGGAACCGCAACTCATCAATCCGATTGATCACTTCACGCAAATTGTAGCCGCTTTGGATACGGTTTTTCAGTTCGCTGAAAATCTCACCAATCTTGTATTCAATGGTGTCGGCACTTTCGGCGGAGAGTTTGAATTTTTTGAGGTAAGGAAAAAGCCTGTTGTTTACAAATTCCAATAAATCATCGCCTGTAAGTGCATTATGGTCAATTCTTAAGGTTGGCTTAGCTGAACCATTTGCTACCTCTATTTTAGGTGCTGCCCAAATCGTCCATTGATAATCAGGGTCAATGATCGGAGTATAAGTCTTACCTGTAAGTTCGGCCGCCGTGGCCCTGTCCTTCTCCAAATCATCCAAATATTTGAGAAACAAAATCCAGGAAGTCTGCTCCACATAATCCAATTCACTCCCGCAACCCGCATCCTTATGCAGTATATCGTCAATATTTTTAAAAGTTTGTTCGAACATTTTTTTGGTTTATTTCAATTGTCTAAAACTATCACTATCCCCTTAATAATCAAAAAAATCATTCTAAATGAAGATTATTTTACTAGAGCTAGCTTTTCTCTCAAATTAAAACTGTTTCTAATTAACAAAGCCTTGATCGATGAATCCATCAATCAGGGCTTTTTATCAAGGGTTTTACTTTAGTGGGCTAAATGTTGTAGGCAGTTTTTCTTATTCTATCCATTTGCAATTTGTTCAGCAGCAACATCTAATAATTGTAAATATCTATCCAAAACTGTCTGATTTGGAACTGCATGACGAGGGTCTGGAGAAAAAAGAAGTTTATATGTAGTATAATTATTGCAAGGTATATTTAGTATTCTTGTGCTAAGTCCATCAAGTTTACTTGCAGTCGTTGAAGACATATGTGCTGCAGAATTTCTAATTGTCTTTAAATCCATTAAGTCATTATTGATAGCACTTAGTGAAGTGTTAAACACATATCCTTGGTGAAAAAATATTTTACTAATATTTCTAATTGCTTCTGGATTAGACCAGTCCATAAACCTTTGGTTGCCAACTATAATTTTTTGTGCGTGTTCATAACTAATTGGATTTGCCCATTTTGCTGGACGATTGTTAAGAATTGAAGGTTCGTTCAATAGATAATCTACAAAGCAATTTTCGATGAATGTTTCCCAGGCAATAAAAATTCTAAGAAATGCAGATTCGCAAATAAATTCCCTAAGATTTCTGGCTATCTTGAAATTGCCATTTGCGTATTTAAAATTTGCGAAATTTATGTGAGATACTAATTCAACATTTGTAGCTCTAAAATCAGCAAGGTTTTGTCCTAGTGCCATATTATAGAGAATTAATGATGTCTACAATGAATTCTGTTCTTCTTATGCGGACTTTGGTGTCTGTTGTGGCACGTCTACTATCTTCTAAAAATTGTATTTGCTCAACTGACATATTTTTAAACGGAATTGTCTCAAATAAAACATTTAATCCAGTTAATGAAGTTTTTATTCTTTCAAATTTGTTTGAAGGGATTTCAATTTGTGGCTTGTTGAAGGTTTTAAGTCCGTATTTTGTATGGTATAAACTTGTAAAGAGTGTGTAGAAAAGGTGTATTCTTCTAAAAGGTGTCACTTTAATGCCTTCGTTGAATATTGATTTTACTAATTCAATAATATCATCAAAGTTACTTTCAAGAGTTTCGCTTGAATGAGGAAATGACTTTTCATACTTTGCATAAAAGGGTTTAATCTGCTTCTTTGATTGAATTCCTTCACACATTGCAATAACTAAGTCGGCAACTAGAGTTGCATCGCCCATTCTAAGGATATTCTGATGTGTTAAAAGTTTGTTGTCAAGCCAAAAGTCATTGTGTTTGTGTGATAGATTGTCTACCAGAATTTTAAATTCACTAAAATGGTTAGCATTTATTTTTTCTTGCTCATTTAAAACTACCGCATAGGAATTAAGCCTACTGAAAATATCCAATATTTCTTTGTCAGGTAGATTTACCAACAAGTCAACTGAAATTTCATAGTTAAGAATTGTTGACTGTATGTCAGGGTCAATGTTATTCAGTTGGCTGAAATAGAAGCCGCCATATTTGTCGTTGTGCTTTTTGTTTATTGTAAAACCATCGTTTATATACGAAAGTATTGCTCTAAGACGTTGTTGACCGTCTACTACTTCTCTAATTGACTGCCTATTCTCAACATTAAGTGTTTGCCTAATAAATATTTTTGGAATTGGTTTGCCCCGGATAATAGTGTCCATTAGGTAGGATTTGGCATCGTCCGACCAAACAGCTTTTCTTTGAAATTTAGGTGAAAGCTGTAATTGCTTTTTGTCATTCCATTCTAAAAAGTCATTAACACTATATGTCCTGCTGTCAAAATTTTTCATTTCTATTTTTATTGTAAATGTGTTGTTTTAAAATTGCCTATAACTTATTTATCTTGTCTGGATTTCCCAGTTAAATATAATGAGATAAGTCTAGTTTTTTTCCCTTTAATTTCTAAACCTAATCATTATCAAGTTATCAAAAAATACCGTAATCAGGGTATTTTCACTTCCCCAAACCAAAAATCTCACAACCCCACCGTCCCCAAAGCCTGCCTAATCGCCTCCATATTCACTTTCAAAGCCTCCTCATTTTCCAGATCATTCAGTGCCTGATTAAAGGGTTCTGTTCGGAGGGGTCCGTCATATCCGATGTCCACTATGCCCTGCATAAATTCCTTGATGGGAATCACTCCGGTGGCCATGGGGAGTTCACGCTTGCCGTCCACTTGGGTTTCACGGGTGAAGCCTGCACGGGCATCATTGATGTCGACGACGATGATATCCTCAGGTTTTAAGGTCCTGATATCGTCAATGCTTTCATTGGCACAATACCAATGGAAGCTGTCCAGGACAAAGCCCACATTGCTTTGACATATTTCCCCAATCAGTTCCTTGCCCTCTTTCATGCTACTGATAAAGGGATAGCG
>JBGTCB010000988.1:0-5066 GCA_041748995.1 Saprospiraceae bacterium
TTCTCCGATTTATGTTTTAATTATCGGATCAAATAGTTGACCTTTGCGATTTATCCATCTTCTGATTGCCATATGTATTGCCCATTTAAATTGGGGCCAGGAACCAATAGATTGCGATGGTCGCATATTTAGAGTTCTTGAGCAGCAGGGTGGCAGTATTCTGCAGGAGTTGAAAGCAGATCAGAGTGAAAGCTTTAAATTTATCGACTTACAATTTTTTGCCACAAAGAGAATCAATGCTATTGGGTTCAGAGAATCAGACGGACTGATTTATGGTTTACTATTGGGAGATAAATATACCTTATGCAGGATCGATAACGAGTATCAATTGGAAGAAATCAGGGAGCTGCCGGAAATGCCTTCCAATTTCTTGTTTGTAGCCAGCGACATCACACCGGATAGTCGTTATATGGTGATTTTTGGTTACAGTCCGGACGAACCGGGAAATCTATTGGCTCTTGTGGATCTGACATCAGATGTTTTTGCAACTACGATTTATTTACTGAGCCCGGAGCAAACTTTATCAAATGTAAAATGTGCGGACATCGCATTTCATCCAACGACCCACCAACTTTTCGGGTATGATCACTTTAACCGGAGCCTGATTGAGATCGATTTGAAAAGTTTAAGGATAACCAGAGTTCCACAAGAATCCGGTCCCGTCATTCAAGGGAATGTTCCAAGTTTGTTTTTTGATGTGTCAGGTAATTTGTATGGCATCGGCTCAGAAAGAGAGGTCTTAAGTAATCGGTTCATTATCTCATTCTCTCTACATTCCAAAGACGTTCATATAATCAGCACGCTGGCTTATGAAGGTAATCAGGATGCTTGTTCATGTAGCTCTGGCTTGCAACTTTTTAACCGGGTCAGCCATCGGAACATTGTTACTTGTACCGAAAATCAGATCATGATCGACATCATTAATTATACAGGAAATCAGTACGTGGTATCACTTTTTGACACGTTTCCAGCTGGAATTAAAGTGGTAAGCCTGGAGACTCAAATGAGTTACAAATTAGTCAAAGGACTTGGAACAAATATTTTACAGATAGATGGACTGGTATTGGATCGTCAGGTTGACAGCATTAAAATTAAAATCTATGCGGATCAGAATGTCAACAGTTCCGATTTTCCTAACCAGGTTTTTATAAAAAGTGGGCAATTTACTGAAGGAATTAATGGAGGTTTTTTGCGATCTGATGATCCGGATACTTTTATTCCTGACGATCCGACTTTACTCCACTTCCGGCCTCTTGATTTTTATTTTGATCAGGAAGTTTATTTTTTTTGCCGAAATGACAGCCTCAGATTGGAGGTTGATATTCCAGTTGATTCTTATCAATGGTCTGATGATTCGGATCAATCTGGCATCTGGGTAAAAAGAGAAGGAAGATATGGGGTGACACTTAAAACCGGGTGTGATATTATCTTTCGGGAAGTCCTTGTTAAGGAGTCATTTGTCGATATTGAAGTAGGTGAGTCACAGCTCATAGATCCGGGCGCTCAAGTTGTCCCTGATCCAGAAATAATCAGTTCCGCTCCCATCATAAGTTACTGGTGGTCCGGAGAAGAAGGCACCATTTCCTGTCTGTCATGTTCAGTACCTCAAATATCTCCTCAAAATGATGGATGGTATACCTTATTTGTCCGCTCTGAAGACGGCTGCGAGGTTAATGACTCATTTTTAATTTCAATTAGAGAATTTAAGGTTTACATTCCCAATGCTTTCACTCCTGATGGTAATTATGTGAATGATATATTTCGGGTCTACAGCCAGGTAAATTATCGCGTTCTATTTCTCCGGATATATGATCGATGGGGTAATAAAATACACGAAAGCAATGATTTTGATTTAAATGATGACCGTTTCTGGTGGGATGGCAGGACAGAAGATCGAGATGCATTACCAGGTTTATATACGTATCAAATAGCTATAAAAAGTGGCATAAGAACCGAATCGCTTTTTAATGGCGAAGTGTATCTTATTCGATAAAATATTTTTAGCCTAAAAGAGTAAGAACCAGTTGCGCTCCGGATGTATCAGGAATTGACGATACCACGGATGTCGACCATATACATCTGTCTTCGATTCCCCTGATGAGTAGAATCAAAAAATACCCGGTGACCCTGCTGATCGCAGCGAGGATGTAAGTCACATCGCCATTCACCTTTAAATTGGTCGGGTTCATAAAACCGGCCAAGAACTACTTTTTTACCAGTCGGGACATGAAACAAATAGAGGGTTTGTTTACGATCTTTCGCATCTGGATATGTATCATTCAGTATCCATTCATAATTGGTTCCAGGCACATACGTATTGTGACCATTGACGGTCATATGCTCAGCCCCAATTTTTAAATATCTTTTAGAGTGATCCTGAAATTCAGAAAAAGCTGCGGTGTCATCATCTTCGGTGCAAGCCCATGCGGTAATTACATTATCTCCTTTCCAGATAAAATGAGAAAACTGACCACTGTCATTTAAAGGAAATACATCCGAGCCATCGGGATTGGCCGTAATGGCTCTGGTAATATAATGGCTGCTAAATCCCTTTCGTCTTTTCTCCGGATGGGCTTTTAAATAGCCG
Source organism: Saprospiraceae bacterium (assembly GCA_041748995.1). Lineage (GTDB taxonomy): Bacteria > Bacteroidota > Bacteroidia > Chitinophagales > Saprospiraceae > JABDMH01. Next base: position 2,588 of record JBGTCB010000988.1, read on the forward strand.
TCCATCTCGGCAATGGAGCCTTTTACTCTCGACCGATTTAAAAATATAAACCGGGTGCCCGACGGATTAATCAATAAATGATTAAACCAATGATAGTTATCTGACAAAGTATCGCTGCCAAATGGTAATCTGGCGATCTGATCATAGGATAAAATTAGCTCGGAATCTCCATTCTGTAAATCCATTCTGTAAATACCCTGATTGCCGGGAGCTGGCAGGTATGAATCACCATTGGCCGTTTGGGGATATCCGTATCCCGGACGAAAAAATTGCAATCGGTCAAAATCTATACATAAGGCAAATTTTCCGTGTGGATCCAGGGTGTAAATGGCACGAGGCAAGGTTCGTAATGTCTTTTCTTTGGTATGATAAATTCGACTTATGTACCGGCCATTCTCAACGTCATTCCAGATCACTTCATTGGATGTACCAGGTATCCATTGCAGCATACAGCCTTGCTGCCAACCCCAGGTATTCGAAAGGCCAATTTGATTCCATTTATTTTTATGATGCAGATCAATAAAACCAATTTTCAATGGATCGTTTAGTGTTGGTGAACGAAAAAAAGTATCTACCTGGCAGCCAAGGGCAAATCGACCCGTATGGTCAATTTGCTGCTTGTCATAGTAGCCAAACCAATGCTGTTTAGTACCCGTAGTAATTTGATGTACTTTAATTTCATCTCGCCTCCAAGGATAATTAGAAAATGTTGCAATGGCCAAAGCAGTGCCATGTTTAACAAAACCTCTTCGCGAAATCATATGTTTAATCTTTTGTCACAGTCAAGATATATTTAATTGAGAACATAGTACTGTATTTTCCCATAAATATCTTACACCATAAGCAGGTCTTTTTCTTCATCTTATCATCATCAAGAGCCTCACGTAGCTATGGCTATGCTCGGTTTTGCATCTTCAATATGCCAAAAAATACCAAGCTTCTTCTGTAAGCATCAATCGCTGCCCATATTCACGAGCGACTTATGTTGTCATAAGATAGAGCTTGATTATGGAGTCAAATCGAATACTTTGTGTCAATCTGGGATCTCAGACAAAGCGCCGGGGCACAGTATCGATAAAATAAGAAATAAAAGGCAAGGAACTGTCCATAGGAGCCGACAATAATTTTTATAACTGCAAATAAATAATGAAGTAAGAGACATTTACCTTAGATTTATCGTAATAGGAAGTTTGCTAACTATTCAACAGTAAAAAACTGATCCAATGCACTACCGTATTTCAAATTTTGGATGCCTTACCATGATCATGATCATGATCCATTTTATCAATAGTGGATGTGGTCATCAGGAGTCACCTGCATCGTCCATTCCAAACATCCTGTTCATCGCTGTTGATGATCTTCGCCCGGAGCTTAAATGCTATGGACAGCAGCACATCCATTCTCCCAATATCGATCGATTAGCTTCCGTTGGCACCTTGTTTAAACGAAATTATTGTCAGGTGCCGGTGTGTGGTGCATCCCGGGCCAGTATCCTTTGTGGAGTACGCCCAACATCCAGAAGATTCATTGACTACACGGCCCGTATGGATGAAGACTTTCCAGGGGCCATAAGCCTGCCGGAGCATTTTAAACAAAACGGGTATACCACGGTTTCTTTGGGAAAAATATTTCATTATGCTGATGATCAACTTTCTGCATGGAGTAAACCTCCCTGGTCTCCTGCTACAGCAAATGCTGAGTACGGCTGGTTTGACTACGCAGACAGTAATTCACTGGCGGTGATTCGCAAACATCCGGATTTTAAGGAAGGCGCTGACTGGTCTAAAATGAGAGGCCCTGCTTTTGAATATCCTGATGTACCGGATACCGCCTATAAAGATGGAAAATTAGCCGAAAGAGCTATTCAGGAACTGGGTGCTTTTGCCGACCAGGGAAAGCCATTTTTTCTGGCGGTGGGTTTTTGGAAACCGCACCTTCCATTTAATGCCCCAAAGAAATATTGGGATTTGTATGATCACGATCAGATCCCCATGTCTCCAAATGCATTTGTACCCCAAAATGCTCCTGAGGAAGCCATTCATAATTCCGGTGAATTGAGGAATTATGCACTGATTCCTCCAAAAGGACCTGTATCCAGAGATACAGCCCGGTTGCTTACTCATGGGTACTATGCCTGTATTAGTTATACCGATGCCCAGATCGGGAAGCTGCTGGATGCTCTCGATAGTCTAAAACTATTAGATAACACCATTATCGTGCTCTGGGGAGACCACGGCTGGAATCTGGAAGATCATACTATGTGGTGCAAACATGCCAACTTTGAATCTTCGATGCGTGCACCGCTCATTATCAGTGCTCCCGGATATTCAAAAAAACAGGAAACCAGGGCGCTCACTGAATTCGTAGATGTGTACCCCACATTGTGCGATCTCGCCAACCTGCCCAAGCCTAACCATCTGGATGGCCAGAGTTTGCTGCCATTATTAAAAAATCCAGATCAAAATTTTCAAGACGCCAT
>JBGTCB010000989.1:0-2764 GCA_041748995.1 Saprospiraceae bacterium
AAAGCAGTTTAGCTCTTGAAGGTGAAGATGCCCGTTATACCGCCATGGCGAAAACAGTGGGGCTCCCTTCTGCCTTTTGTGCAGAGGAAATATTAAGTGGAAAGTTTCAAAAAAAGGGTGTATTAATCCCTATTTATTCCGAAATTTACGATTCCGTTTTGAAGAAATTAAGTCAACAGGGGATCAAATTCGAAGACCGCCGGATATAATTTTTTCGTTTCAGGCAACCATTTGCCCAATAACGGCGACACTATTTAACTGACCTGAACTATTGGACACACCTAAAGAGCTGATTGAAGCCTGCATAAAAGGTAAGGGTGGAGCCCACGAAGAACTCTATCGACGCTATAAGTCCAAACTTATGGGAATAGCGCTACGATACGCAGGTTCACGTGAACATGCCCAGGACATTTTACAGGAGGCTTTTATTAGTATTTTAGGCAAGTGCAGTGCGTATAAGGGCAGCGGTTCATTTGAAGGATGGATGACCCGGGTAGTGATTAATACGGCGATTTCCTTTAACAGAAAATGGGAATACCGAAGAAACGGACTACCGGAAGAATATGAAGAATGGGAAGATTTCCAGGTGCCGGCCGACTTAAAACTCCAGGAAAAAGAATTATTGGCCCTTGTGCAAACGCTCCCGCCCGGTTACCGGACAGTATTTAATATGTATGTGGTTGATGGATATAGTCATGACGAAATCGCTGAACATTTAAATGTGAGCGTGAGTACCTCAAAAACGCAATTAATGAAAGCAAAACAACGCCTGTCAGAATGGATAGGCAAAATGGAAAGAAAGGATATCATGCGATGAAAGAACAAAAATTAGATGATCTGGAACGTATGTTCAGGGATGGTCTTCAGGACTTGAAGGCGGAACCTGATGCTGCAGTATGGACAGCCATACAAGATGCCACAAAAAAGCGGAGACGCTTTTGGTTATTCTGGAGCTTTGTCGGCATGGTGGCTATTGGGTTAGTAGCCACTGTGTTGCTCCTGAATGATGCGCAGGTTGAGACCCTGGAGAAGGTGGGACATGGAGACGTGGAGACGAGGGGACATGGAGACGAGGAGACGAGGGGACGAGGAGACGAGGAGATGAGGGGATTAAGGGATGAGGGGAACGCTATTGTCCGTCATACTGAGCGAAGCCGAAGTACGACGGACTTACCGGAATCCACGGTCAATGGTCAACAGTCCACGGTCAACGGCAATGAGCCTAGAGCCCAAAGCCTACAGCCTATAGCCCAAGTCACCGTTCAATACGCAGAACACCCTACACAGAGATGGGAAATACGTGACGTCACGGTCCCGCCATTTCAGTTCGGTTTTGATAATGAAGAAACCATACCCTTTTCTTTGGATCATGTTTCAAATTACAATCCGAAACCACCCGTTAAGGATACAATCAAAACGCCTTCGCCACTCAAAATGACTTCGCCCTGGTCTGTTGCCTTTAATCCGGCAATACTTGTCCCGCGCATCCATTCATTCGGACAGGAAGGAGATGTTAATTATGCTAAAACAAATAAACCGGGTATGGGAATTTCTTTCGGACTAAACCTGAATTACCTCTGGAAAGAACATTGGATACTACGAACAGGTGTGGATTGGAGTTCCTATATGTTAAGCGGAGATCATAGTTATTATGGACTTACTGACACTGTGGAATGGATCGACAGAGAAAGAAATACCGGATACCAGGTGGTTTCAAAAAGCCGTTCCTGGGCCTTTGAGAGCCGATACCAATGGATCGCTATTCCATTAGAGGTGGGTCGACGCCAGATTATCGGGAAAAAATTGAGTTGGGAGTGGACCTTAGGCGCCGGTGTGAATTACCTCTATCGCTACGATAAAATCGCTGAAGCGAATCCGTATCTCGCCGGGATTGATGAAGGAATTCAACGACTGCAATTGAATGTAAGAGCCGGATTTGGTGTTAATTATCAGTTGTCGGGGCCTTGGAGCACATTTGTGAATGTCCGTTATTTGTACCAACCAAACAATGTGTACAAATCGCAATTGCTTAAGGAAAATCATCAGATGACAGGATTTGGCATCGGATTGAAGTATCAATTTAAACGGAAAGGAAATTGACCATGAAAGCAAAAACGTGTACATTTATATTGACCTTTGTGATTTTCCTGTTATCGGGCAAAACGACACTGGCTGAAACTGTCGTTGGTGAGACCACAATTAAAGAACCTGTCGTCTGGAAATCCGCTGGCAGTCCTTATCGAATTCAGGGAAATATCATCATAGAATTCGAAGCCATACTGGAAATCGAGAGCGGATGTGAACTGATTTTCGAAGGAAAATATGGGATTGATGTTGCCGGAAGGCTGGTTCTTATCGGATCGGGTCAAAGTATAAGCATTAAAGGTATGGATTTAGGAAACGGAAAGCACGCGTTATGGCGGGGAATTCGTCCTACCAATCCCGCTGCCACTATATGGATTGAATCGTCGGTAATTGAAGATGCTGAAATTGCTGTGGATTTTAGCGTTTACCCCTATCAGAGCGCAGCAATCAATCCGAAACTAGGCTGCAAATATGCTGTCTTCAACAATAATCTCATCGCAATGAAAACAGGAAATCATGGAAGTGATTTTGTGATTGAATATTCCAGTTTCAAGAATAATGAAATTGGAATAATCGGGAATTATACCTCTTTGAATGTATCCACTACTTCGCGAAAACTATCCATTAAAAATTCCCGGTTTGATGAAAATATAACCGCTATTCAATCCGCCTACAGCTC
>JBGTCB010000990.1:0-4498 GCA_041748995.1 Saprospiraceae bacterium
AGGATATTATTTTCCAACCTAATACCGATTTCCTCATCTTGTATATAGATTCCTGGTTCACAGGTAAGAACCATACCCGCCTGGAAAGGTGAAAACCGATTACTTAGGTCATGAACGTCCAGGCCAAGATGATGTGCTACACCATGCATAAAAAATTGTCGATAGGGTTGATTTTTTATATGGTCTTTCTTAATATCCTCTTTTTCAAGCAAACCCAGATCAAATAAAGCGTGAGTCATCATTTTACCGACTTCCAGGTTCAGATCTTCCAGGGTCATACCTGGCACCATCATCTCACGGGTCTCTTTGAGGATTTTTAACACGGACTGATAGACAAGTGACTGTCGTTCATTAAACCGGCCGTTCACGGGAATTGTACGGCTTATATCCGAAGAGTAGTTCGCATATTCTGCTCCAAAATCCATCAAGACAAGATCTCCGGATTTACAGAGACGATTATTGGTTATATAATGCAAAATGCAGGCGGATGATCCAGAAGCTATAATCGGTGCATAGGCATGTCCATTTGCGCCCTCATGTAAAAAAGTCCCGGTGATGATCGCTTCTATTTGGTACTCCCACATACCTGGATAGATGTGGGTCATTACTCTTTCAAAGCCGAGGCCGGAAATTTCAATCGCTTTTTTCATCAATTCGATCTCTTGCCCCGACTTGATCATCCGGAGCTGTCTTAAAAGCGGCTGCGAACGATGGTATTTATGCATAGGATACCTCTTCATCAAATCATTTCCTATTCGTTGGTCACGAGTGATTACCTCATCTTCAGACCCCTGGCTTTCATTTCCATTGATGTAGACCCGTTTGACCTGACGCAACAGTTCATGCAAAACCGCAGGAAACTGTCCCAACCAAAAGACCTTTTCGATACCTGATACTAAGCTACCTTCATCTTTTGAAAGTTTTTCACCCTCCCAGATTCTTGAATGATCTGTTTCTTTTGAAAGGAAGAGAATTTCCTTCAGTTCTTTTTTTTGTGAATCGGGAAAAAGGACGAGCACAGATCCTTTCTGAGCAATACCGGACAAATAGAAAAAATCCGAATGCTGACGATAGGGAAAATGCTGATCACCATTCCGGGGCATCGGATCATTTGAATGAAAGATGGCTAAGGAATCCGGTTTCAGTTGTCTGACAAAACGTTGGCGGTTTTGAATAAATAGAGAAGGATCAATACTCGGTTGTCTCATGAATGTGTTTATCGATATTATCGGAAAAGTAAGAAAATGCCGCTATACCCTTAGATTAATTCTAACAGAAAATCAATTTTAACAAGTTGGCTCCTAAATACTGCTGGCTAACCAAGTTTTTTTTCAACTTCTACCAGGATTTCTTGTTTAACCGGACCAAACCATTGGCTGATTTGATCACGGGCTTTAGATTTTACGTCAGCATTTATATGACCTGCGACACTGACTAGTCCAAACATCAGTACACCAAGATCATCGGTAAATCCAAGAAAGGGAGTTAAATCAGGGATGGCATCAATTGGTGCTAAGGCGTAAGCCAATGCACCCAATATCATTCTTTTAGCCCAGAATGGTGTTTCTGGACGCTGGTATGCCCCATGCAATAGCAAGATAATATAGATCAAGCGGATGCCTGAAGTCTTGAGATAATCTTTGAGTTGTTGTAAGACCCTTTCCTGGTCAAATTTTCGCACAAAGGATTTAGAAACCTTAGAGGGTGTCTTCATCACCTAAAAATAGATGTTTCCTTATAAACAACAGAAAAGTTCTGTTTTGTTCCAGGTAATCATAAAAACCTGATCTTGGGCAAGGGCCATCAACGGTGAGAGATATTTTGGAAATGCAGCACTAGGCTCTCTGCTTTTGTGCTTCGGAGAAATCAAATAATTCTTCCGTTAACGGTTGGAATGTGTAGCCCAGCTTTGTAAAGTAAGTAAGCACCTGAGGTAAAACAAATTCCAATTTCTTTTGAGATTTTAAACTATCATGAAAGACAATAATCGACCCCGGTCTGGTATTCTCCAAAACATTGTCAAGACATTGCTCTTCAGAAATCTTAGGGTCAAAATCTCCACTCAGCACATCCCACATCACAATATGATAGTGACGCATCAGGAAAGGCATTTGTGATGGTTTGATCCGGCCATACGGAGGTCTGAATATCGGTGATTTCACCAGAGTCGCTCCCCGTCTCACATTGTGGAAGTAAGGTATGTTCTCCGTACTCCAGCCAGAAATATGATTGTTGGTGTGACTGGCTACAGAGTGACCATTTTTACGCAATTTGATAAAAACACCCGGATGCTTCTGTACATTTTCACCCACGCAGAAAAAGGTAGCTTTGGCATTAAAGTTATTCAGATGATCCATCACCCAGGGAGTAACTTCTGGTATTGGACCATCATCAAAAGTTAGATAGATGCGTTTATCGTTGGTAGGGATTCTCCAGACAAAATTGGGAAAGAGGTTCTGTATTATTTCGGGAGTTCTTACTAAATACATATCAGATGGTTTGGTGGCTTGTTCATGAGGTCAAAATATTCCTTTATTTTGCACTCCTTATTACGTTAAACATAAAACGAGGGGCGTTGGTTTGCTGCTGCCTTAAAATTATTTATTATATATATCAATAAATTGTAATGCATTGAAACAAACTCTTTGCATTACTCAAAATTGAGCAATGTGATTCTATGACAAATGTGAGAGTGCGTTTTGCTCCAAGCCCAACCGGGCCACTGCATATTGGAGGTATTCGGACGGCGCTATACAATTTTTTATATGCAAAAAAACATGGTGGCACCTTTATCTTGAGGATCGAAGATACAGATCAAAACCGTTTCGTCGACGGAGCAGAAGCGTATATTTTAGGCTCACTTAAATGGTGTGGTCTCATACCTGAGGAAGGACCTGATCAGGGAGGACCTCATAAACCATACCGGCAATCCGAGCGAAAAGACATATATCAGAAGTATGTGCAAAAACTCATTGCAAATGAAAGGGCCTATTATGCCTTTGATACCATTGATGAACTGGAAGCGATGCGAAGTGCTGAAAATGAGCACATCAAATATGATAGCACCACGCGGATGAATATGCATAACTCCCTTAGGCTGACTCCTGAAATGACCCAGAAGTTGATTTCGGAGGGATTACCATATGTAGTTAGATTGCTGATTCCGGAAAATCGCAAAATCACTTTTACTGATCGTATTAGGGGTGATGTGACCTTTGATACCAAAGAATTGGATGATAAGGTAATTTTAAAAGCAGACGGACTGCCAACCTATCACCTTGCTAATGTGGTCGATGATTATTTAATGGAGATTACTCATGTAATCCGGGGAGAAGAATGGCTTTCAAGTACGGCACATCATGTCTTATTGTATGAGGCGTTTGGCTGGCAAACTGCTATGCCTGAGTTTGCACATTTGCCCCTGATCCTAAAGCCATCCGGTAAAGGAAAACTCAGTAAACGCGATGGTCAAAAATTTGGTTTTCCCGTGTTCCCGTTACAATGGATAGATGACGATCCTGCCGAATCATTTGAGGGATTTAAATCGGTAGGATTTCATCCTGCAGCATTAGTCAATTTCCTTGCTTTTTTAGGGTGGAACCCCGGAACTGAGCAGGAGATTTTCTCACTCGAAGAATTAGTTGAAGCATTTTCAATTGACCAAATTGGAAAATCGGGGGCTCGATTTGATTTTGATAAAGCTTTATGGTATAATATGCAGTATATAAGTAACCAAAACCTTGATGAATTGACTGAGCAGGTACAGCCTTTTATGCATAAAGCGGGAATTAAAGTTAGTGACCAGGAGCTGCAGCCTATAGTATCATTGATGCGAGATCGGATCAAGACCTATTCAGAGATGCCAGTTGCCAGCGCATTCTTTTTCAAGCCGGTTGAGGAAATTGATACGACTACTGTCAGGAAAAAATGGAATCTGGCCATAAAAAACAGGTATCTAACCATTATCAGCCAATTGGATGCCATCAATGATTTTAGAGCTCCCACAATTAAAGATGTCATCAATCTTTTTATAACCGAAAATCAGTTGAAGTATGGTGATTTTCTACCCTTACTAAGAATCGCTCTAAGTGGTGATTCGAAAGGACCGGATCTCTTCATGCTCATGGAAATTCTTGGTCAGGAGGTCTGTGTAACAAGACTATTGGAGGCCGTCAATGTCTTTAACGACGCTACCTCTTTAAATGATCAACCTTAGTCAGGAACCTCATCAGATGACTATGGTGTTAATAAAAAAAAGACATATGCCAAAGAAGATACCGAAGAAAGGAATACCCGAAGCTCACGATGAGTTGCGAGGTTTTGATATCAGCATCAATGAGTTTGGGCAGATTGTATCAACCATGCCCATTGATAGGTTGAATACTTTTCTCAATGACAAGGTGCAAGATAAAAAACTCAAAGATCATGAGATACAGGAGTCGGGAGAAGAAGAGTAGGCTGTGTAATCGCCGTATCATGATCTGAAGACAAAATAATA
>JBGTCB010000991.1:0-3531 GCA_041748995.1 Saprospiraceae bacterium
GTGACCAACACCGGGGTTAATCTGGCTCTGATGGGTGAGATCAGAAGAGGCATAAGATATGAGGTTATGACAGAAAGCCAGGAGAACGGCACCAGCTTTATGATCAGAATGCCCATCAATGCTGATAAGCACGGACAAATAACACCCGAGACCTCAAGTGAAACCCATACGATCATCAAACCTTGGTATTCTGAAATCAGAAAGAGATTGACCTCCCATTTCAGTGATCCTCAGCACATTGAAAATCTTGCCTGGCAACGTAACGAGCAAGAGGGAATTTTTCTAAAAAAGGTTAATGCAATCATTAATCACCATCTGGATCAGGAAGGATTCTCGGCCGAAGAACTGGCTAAAAAGGTAGCCCTGAGCCGCACCCAGTTATTCCGAAAAGTCAAAGAATTGACCCAAATGGCACCTGGTCAGTACATTCGTTTTGTCAGGCTTCAGAAAGCGAAGGCCATGCTTGAAAAAAAAGATCTCAATGTCAGTGAAGTCGCCTATAAAGTGGGATTCGTGAGCAACAGCCATTTCAGCCGGGCGTTCCATCGACAATTCGGTATAAATCCATCATCTTTGAAATAGACGCCCTATTGTGAATGATATGAAGGAAACAAACAGACAATCTTTTGCAACTTCCAGACCATTAATAATGAGTAGCTCGATCTATCTTTGTAAGCTATAATCTCGATTATTTTGAACATGAATAAACAAAAACAAAATAAGGAATTCATTCTCAGATATTTTAATACGCTTTCCGGAAAGAAAAAGGATGCTAGCAATTGCGATCTGTTTATGACCGATCATCACCTGAAAGAGCATATACTTTTTTTTGATACCATTTTCCCCAACTACGAAATTTTTGCAGATGAGATGACGGCCGAAGGTGACCGGGTGACAGTCAGAGCGAGGCTAAAGGGAGTACACCGGGGTACCTTTAACGGCATTCCAGCAACATATAAGAAAGTGGAAATGCCCTTCGCCATCAGTTATACCATACATAACGGCAAAATCGTCGATCATTGGTTAATCGCGGATCAGGTAGCCCTTATGCAGCAATTGGGAGTCATGGAATCTGATGTGGAGACCTGAATCAATCCCGGTTATAGCGAACCTGACATCGTTTGGAATAAAATGTAACATGTGAATAAATATGGGGTACCTCTATCAACCCCGTTCATGGTAAAAACAATTTTTTTTTCGAAAATTTATTTAATAATATGCTTCGCCTTACTTCGTTGATCGCCTGCCTGGCAGGTCTCCTATGCGCCACAGCCGCTTCGGCGACGGGGCACCACGGCAGACAGGTCAGTCAGATAGCTACGGCTATCTTTCTTCCTCCAGCCTTGTCTGCCTTGCATCTTATTAAATTTTTCCTCATTCAGAGGTAAATAGAGGTACCCTATGAGAAAGCTTATTGTATCGTATTGATGTGGATCGATTTTATCTAGATTATTCGAGTTTCATAGCCGATATAGTATCCAGGTGATTTGAAGGAAATTGGATCAATCTGTAAGGCAAAAGAAAAGAGAATGAGTAAAGAAAAAGAAAATAAGGCGTTTATAATTCACTACATCAATGCGATGAATGGAAAAGTGAAAGATGCCGCTATATGTGACCAGTTTATGACTGATCAAAAATTGAAGGAACATATTCTTTTTTTTGACGCCATTTTTCCGCAATATACAGCAGAAGTCGAAGAGATGATGGCCGAAGATGACCGGGTCATGCTCCGGGTTAGGATGAAGGGAGTACATAAAGGAGTTTTTAACGGCATCCCTCCTACCTATAAATCCGTTGAATTTCCATTTATTATTACTTATACCATCCGGAATAGAAAAATTGTGGACCATTGGCTCGTTGCTGATCAGTTGGAACTCTTGCACCAACTTGGTGTCATACCCTCAAATGTCGAAACAACCGGGCGCCCTTTATAATTAAAGCCGAAATATTACTGCACACCTAAGTGGGCTAATATTTACATTGATGATCCTTTGCTGGTCTTTAGAATATATATGTGGAAATCAATTGCAGCGTGTACAAAAAAGAAACAAATCGTCAAATAATTGCAACTTATAGTCAAATTAAACTCCATGGTGTGACTTATTTTTGAAATACCATTTAAATAATAAAAATACCATGAAAAAAGTACTAATCGCCGGAGCTACCGGTAATCTAGGTCCTCATCTCATCAGGGAATTATCCAATCAAGGTCACCAGGTGAGTGCTCTGGTCCGTACTGAAACCCTACAAAATGAAGATAAAATGCGTATCCTACACGAAGCCGGAGTAAACATCATCGAAGGCGATCTGGACGATCCTGCCAGTTTGGCCAGAGCTTGTGCCGGACAGGATATCGTGATCTCCGCGGTGGGTGCCGGTCAAATCATGCAGCAGGTAGAGCTGGCCAGAGCGGCTCAGGCAGCCGGCGTAAAACGATTTATCCCGAGTGAATTTGGAGTCGATCCCTTTGCCGCTGCATCAGATTCATCGGATCTCTTTCAAGTAAAGGCCAAGGCTCAGGAAGAAATCAAAAAAATTGGCATCCCGATGACACCCATCTACACCAATGGATTTATGGAATTTTGGGCCACAGGTCTAGGACAATTAGGCCCCACTGCACCTCCGGACACGGTTCAGCATTATGGAGATGGTGATAAAGAGGCTTATATGGTTTCCCTGCCCGATATCGCGCGCTATGTTCACGCCATCATCGAAGATCCCACCTCAGCCAATAAAGAACTTACCATTCAATCCGATAAAATCAGTCAAAACGGATTGATCGATCTCTGGGAACAAATTAGTGGTAAAACAGTAAATAAGACACCGGTCAGTGCAGAAGAAATGGATAGGGTCATCGATAGTTCAACCACTCCAGACACCATGATGCAACGGATATTCACTCAACTGCATCGCTCGGTCTGGATCCGGGGGGAGGGAAATATCCAGCGAGAAAATGTGGTGAATGCAGTTGAATTATATCCCGAAATTAGACCAATCAGCTTCCGCACATATCTATCCTATTTTAAATAATTAATTGATGGAAATGGGGATTCGGCAATTTTGAATATTGAATTCTGAATATTGAATTTCTAATTAGTGGTTGTCTAAATATAAGCCAAGAACTACCCTTGATAGCCCGGGGCCAGATAAGCCATTATCATAAGATACTCGGCAAATAAATGTCATGAAAAATCTACTATTCTTCCTAAATGTTTTTATGTTGGTTCAGTGCACCGATCCGGCAAAAGATGCGGAAATCACCCAACTGCAAGATCAACTGAAATCCTACCAAGAAAAGGAAGTCCTGGAAAAAGAAACCCATGAGGGTATACAGAAATTTATCGGCGACCTGAATGCGCCGGATTGGAGAAACCGAGTGGAAAATTCCGATAATGGCAATAAGGAGGAACAAAAGAAATGGATTTCACAGTATCAAAAATTCCGGGATGCCTATCAAAACATGCACCTAGATATCAAACACCTGGCTATTGAGGGTGATGAAGCGCTGCTGTGGTTGAAGGTCAGTGCAAC
>JBGTCB010000992.1:0-1900 GCA_041748995.1 Saprospiraceae bacterium
ATATCCGGATTATAATTATTTACAACTCCGGAACCCATTACTGGCCTGGTATAGGTAAAAACCGTATCTCCTTCGACCAGATGGTGGATGATCGAATCACCCAGAACGATCGCTTCCACTTTGACCCAGGCATCTTTGTGAAAGGTCTTCGAACTGGATTGAATGCAATGGTTTATGCATAAAGTGTCTGCCAGGTACACATGAGTGCCGGGTGTACAAAGATTAGCGGTTGGTCTTTCATCGCTGCCATTACCCGATAATAATTGCATTTCCAGAGATATTGGAAAATCCTGCTCCAGACCCATGCTCTCCGGAGACTGGGCATGCAACATCAGGCCATTGTTCCGATAAGCCCATGAAGGTGCCCCCTCAATGGTCGAATCTCCCACAGTCCGGTATTCAGCAACCAAATGGTAGTATGAAAATGTATCCTTGTAAAAGAGGTGGGCAAAGCGATCATCAAATTGCTCATATGCATCATAATTTGCCTGTAAAACACCGTCAAGTACTCTGAAGGTATTAAGATAATTTTCACCCAAAGGAACACCTTTGACTTTAGGAATCCAGCCATCAAGATTTTGTCCGTTAAAAAGAGGGATCCAGACTTTTTGATCCGCATCTTCTGCTGTTTTTGATGCTGGCAGGCACATCACTGCTATACCATAAAATAAACATAATATAACGATTCGAATCATTTTAAGTATGCATTCTAGTGTTGTCTCGCTTGTTTCCTTTTTGATTTTGTCTAATTTAAGAGATTTTTAGAGATGCCGTAATTTAAGATAATGAAAATACAACGCTTTCTCATCACAATCTGGATGATTCTTCTGATCGGAATTGTTCACAGCCAACATTCGGTTGTTGATAGCCTGCAACAAGCACTGGACACCGCTCAAACAGTGATGAGTAAGTTCAGAATTTTGAATCTTCTCTGCCAGCACACCACGCAGAAAGACCGGAATCTGGCTATGTACTATGCCCGTACTTATGATTCTCTCGCACAGGAGATCAATGACACTCATCAAAAGGGGAGGGCACAAGTGTTGATCGGTTCAGTCGATTTTATGTCGGGAGACTATGAGAAAGCTGCAGTGGCTTTTTTGACCGCGATGACCGCTTTTGAAGACCTCAAAGATTCCGCACAAATTGGTGCTCTCTACAACAACATGTCAGGTATTGCCTGGGCTCAAAGAGATACTTTTGGAGCCATTAACTACCTGCAACAAGCCATACCTTTTTATTCAGGATCCACACGCATCAGGAGATTGATCATCAATCACACTAATCTCGGGAATATGTTCATCGTAGCGGGACAATATGACGAAGCAGAAAAATACCTCCTGAAAGCTATTGATACATTCATGAAATCAAAATTCCTTCTGAACTGGGCTTGCCCTATTCCATGTTGTCCGACCTTTATATCAAAAAAAAATTATATGAACAGGCAGAGATTTATGCGAATAATGCCTTAAGGTATTGTCTGTTACAAAGGACGTCCAGACTATTCTCGGAGTCTGGCGTACAAAAGCAGAGGTTGCTCTGGAAAGAGATCATCTGGAAAACGCCAGAATCTATCTGACCGAAGCTCAAAAAATCGTCGACGAAAACAATATACGTTCAGTCGAAAAGGGATTGCTTTCCAGTTGGCTGGACTATTACCGGAAAGTGGGGGATTTTAGAAATGCATTCAACTTCAGCGAACAAATCCGGCATCTGAGTGACTCACTGCTCCATGCAGATCGTGACCGGAATCTCTCCGAGCTACGGGAAAAATTTGAAGCAGATAAGAAAGAAAAAGAGATTGCTGTATTGAGCATGCAAAACGATCTTATTGAGACAAAAATGCAGGCTAGCAAACGTCAAAATATGGGTTTAATAATTGGTTTGCTCCTTCTCATGG
>JBGTCB010000993.1:0-5510 GCA_041748995.1 Saprospiraceae bacterium
AAATTTCTGAATTACCCTTCATCCCCGATTCTTGTTTAGAAGTCAGACTCTTTGCTGTTGGACTGCATTATTGTTGTCCGACGTATCTTTCAAATACAATAAATATACCCACTCAGGCAAAGCACTTTGAGCTTAGAGAAATCAATATGCCAGCTTTTCCAACCCTTCCCTCTGATCATACCAAACTCGAATTTCTTCGTATTCAGAATGCAAATCTTTCGGATATGCCTTCTTTTGAGGATTTTACCAAACTGAAGGAAATGTACTTAGAAAGTAATGCATTTCTGGTATTGAATTATCTTCCGTTTGCTTTACAGCAGATTAGGGTATCTGGCAATCCATTGATCTGTGTCAAAAACAAGCCTCCATTGGTTGAAGATCAGCTCTCAGAATATCCTCTTTGTCCTCCGGATTAGCTTTTCAGGAGTTTCATTTATGAGTTTGGCTCTTGTCTTACTCAATTTATTATCTTCGAGACAAACCTAAGCCATGAGATATCTGTACCTCTTTTGTAGCACATTCTTTACTGTGTTTTGTTCCGCTCAGGGTGTCATAGAAGCTGGTGAAGTCATTGCGGATACTGTCAGAGCGGCTCATATAGGTGATGGTAGTAGACTAATTAACCTTCCCAATCAGAATCTGGCAGTCTCTGTCTCAGGAGATACCTTACATATCACTGAAGGCAACTGGGTACTGATTCCGGGTTTAAGTTCATCCAATTCTGGTAATGCTTTTGCAAATGCTGGTGCAGATATCGTAAATGCTTGTCAGATTTCCTTTAACCTCAATGCCTCTCCAGTACCTCAGGGTGGTACTGGCTTATGGTCTATCGTATCAGGAACTGGTGGTAATCTAATAAACTCTTCTCATCCACAAGCCCAGTTTATCGGTCAGGAAGGTGAAACCTATGTATTAAAATGGACCGTGCAGCACAGTGGAGGCAGCAGCTCATTTGATCAGCTCAATATCTCGATTTCGCTCAATACTCAAACATCGGTTGCCAATGCCGGTCAGGATCTGTTTGCCATCATGACCCTATCAGTAGTGCTCAATGGAAATGCTCCGGAGGTCGGTCTTCCGGCAAATGGGAAATATTGAATGGTACCGGAGGGGTCTTTGATGATCACACTAACCCGACAGCTACCTTTACCGGGGTACCTGGACAGGGTTATACCTTGCGCTGGCAGCATTACAATGATTGTTCTGTTAGTTCAGATGAACTAACTCTGACCTTCAATGAAAGTGCCGCTGGAGTGCCCAGTTCCAATGGGAGGTATTTCATTCCTGATTCTAAATTTAGACAGTATTTACAGATTGCTTATCCCTCGGTGATGGATGGCGATTCCCTGATTGTTGCGTTGGGTCATCTTGTAAAAAAGATTCGAATTACTAACCTAGCGGTTTCAAACTTAGATTCAGTATCTGACTGGTTTTGTACTTTTTGAAGCCTTAAACAATAATGACTTAAAGACAATACCCTATTTTTCTGACTCTTTAGAAGTGTTACGGATAAGCTCAGGCCTCACGATCGTTCCAAACTTTCCTACTAATGTTGATACCATATTTGCTGAAGGTTGGAGGGTGGTCAGTCTTCCAGATTTTTCATCCGACCTCAAATTCTTGAGACTTTCCGGTCTTGAACAACTAACCTCAATACCTAGTTTCCCAGCCCAAATAGAATACATTGAATTATTAAACTTATATTTAATTCAGGAAATTCCAAATGTTCCCAATTTTTGTAGGAAAGTTTTTATTAGTGGGATAAGTGGTGGTGCTTATTTTGATGAAGTTTTGCAGGAGTGGGTTAATCTCGATTTTACTGGATCGTTGAACATTCCATCAATGACGACGGAGTATACAGCAAATTCCATCTATGGATTAGATAACTTTCCCACGTTACCAATTGACAAAACCCACTTAATTACATTATCATTAAGAAGCAATGCTCTTTCAGAAATGCCTTCTCTTTATAATTTTACTAATCTAGACCACTTGTCTCTTCAAAATAACCAGCTTGTAAAAATCGACAGCTTACCGTTGGCTCTCCAAAGCATTGGACTAAATGATAATCCTATCATCTGTGTCGTAAATAAACCTCCACTGGTGGAGGATCAGTTAACTGAATATGATATTTGTCCGGAATGATAACCCCATGTTCCTACTTCTTGAATCTCTAAAAGTTGTTTCAAATCAAATTACTGATAAGATACTGATGTTCTCAATTGGTCAAGATAGTCGGTTAACCGACCATTATTACTGAGGTTCGCGACCTAGGACTCCATTTTCATACCCCTATCCGTACCCCAAACATAAAAAAGAGCTATAAGTTTTTGACTTACAGCTCTTTAACTTTGCTAATTGAGGTCGGTAGCGGATTCGAACCGCTGTACGAGGTTTTGCAGACCTCTGCCTAACCACTCGGCCAACCGACCCTGCGTTAGATTCCAACGATTTTTGTTGGAAGCCTGCAAATATACAGGATTTCAATCAAGAGTTCAACCCAAAATGAAAGCATTTTCGTATATAAAAATTATGCTATATGTGGTGCTTTGCCAGAGGTAGGGTGGTTACCAAAATTGTTGCCAGAGCCTTAGTTAAAGTAGGTACAGGTATTCTAAAAAAAATTATCTTTACTTCTGAACTTCTAAACTTTACCAGCATGAAATACTTTCTTTCTTTCATTCTTATGGTGGGTATCTTTTCCACTACCCTTAATGCAGAAAATTTAAAATCTGTTGCCGACAGTCCTGATCAGATTTCAGAAGTACTGAAAGCGGATAAAATAGCGATAGATCAGGAATTTCAATCTCTTGAAGCACTTGAACAACGCATCAAATCCGAAAACCTGACCTTCCGTGACCTTGATGAAGGCACAGTATCTTCTCTTGCACTAAAGGAAGATGTCCATGGTTCACTGCTTGCAGTGGCCGGTGCTGATGAGCTACCTCTGGGTATACCCGGATTCTGGTGGGGACTCTGTCTGTCATGGGTCGGTATTCTACTCGTGGTTCTTTTGATGGAAGATGCACCCGATCGTAAGGAACAAACCAAGAATGCTATTATTGGAGCACTGGTCGGTCTCGGTGTCTGGATCATATTCTGGATTCTATTCTGGGCTTCCTGGAGAGTCATTTAACCGGCAATTTTATTGCTTGCAGTAACTCAAATAAAGAAAATGCACGGGAAGAGAATTAGCTTTTGCATTCTCTTCCTGTTTCTATTTACCCTCCCAGGTATTACTCAGGACTACTTCAGATTTAAATCGGACTTTACTCTGAAGGAAATTTCCTCGGTCGGTGATAGCTTAGAGCGACGACTGATCATTGGATCATGCTTTTTTGATAATAATATTAACAAACTAACCTACAACCTTACTTTTCCTCACGCTGAGGAATGGATAATACAGGATACTTTTATATATACCATCAAAGCCGGCCAACTCATCACAAAGACGACATCTCCCTTCATCACGGAGCACAGTGTTTTCAAAATGCTTCTTAATCAAAGCCTCAATGACTTTGGTTTAATTAAAAGCGGTTACAAAATCGCAGCTGTCAAAAGACTGGGAGATGAAGTCTATGTTACTTATTCACCTCCCGATGAATATTCGGATGCCATTGGTCAGCTGGTACTTATTAAGGAGAAGAAACTACTCAAAGGGGTCATCTATTACGAGCCGGATGGCAATATGATGTTCCGGCAACAATTAGACGATTACCAGGTGTTTGATGGTCTGCCTATCCCGGGCTCACTAACTCATATCATTGAAAAAGATAACAAGAAAATCAAAAGAATTCTGACTTTTGAAAACATTGTAATCAACGAGGCTGGAAACGACGGAGTCTATGACTTTCCCATACCGGATCAAAGCCAGTAACTTATCGCTTCATCTGAGAAAACGGTCGAAGAAATCTACAGTTGCCTCAAAAGAGGTCAGCCATGAATTATAACGGTAAAATCCATGTACCTCATCGGGCAATACCAGGACCTCATAATGTACTCCCTGGTCCCTTAATCTTTCCGCCAGGTCGATCGATTGACCAAACATCACGTTCCGGTCATCGTCTCCATGGATGAGTAAAACCGGTGATTTCCAATCTTTTATCTGAGCTACTGGTGATGATTGATAGGCCATTTCCATCATTTCCTCTGTAATGCCCCAAAAACCCCCTTTAGAAAAATCCGTAGCCCGCCAACTCCAGTCGTGAACTCCATGAAAATCAACCCCCGCCTTAAAGATATCAGAATTCCTAGCCAGACCCTGAGCAGTTAGGAAGCCTCCATAACTCCCACCCCATAGGCCAATTCGCTGAGGATCAATATAACTCAAATTTTGCAGGTATCTGGCCGCGGCGACAATATCCTGGTATTCTGACACACCCCTCGGCCCCTGTCTGGCCGCACGTCTGAAACCTTTGCCATAACCAATTCCTGCCCGGTAATTCACACTTAACACTACATATCCACGGTTGGCCATATATTGATTCAATGCATAAGCATGGGCATAATATTCACTGTAGTGATATCCTGAAAGCATCTGCCTGATCGGGCCACCATGCATATAAAGTATCCCGGGTTTGCCGGAACCGGTTCCTTTGACAAAAAGTTGTCCGTGGATTTGGGTTCCATCAGCCGCCTTAAAAACAACCTGTTGAGGATCTACCAATTCCTCCATGGGAAAATTGATTTGCTTTAAGACTGGAAAGATCAGCTTCTCCTCGCCCCGATCATTAAGTACAATCGACGGTGGAAAATTATATCCTGATTTGCGATAAGCGTAAACCCCCTGCCTTAAGATGACAGGATCTGTCTCTATGTCCTGACCTCCGGTAATATTGAAAACCCTTCCGGCTACCAGGTCAAAACCAAATAGGTGTCGTCGATTAATATCACCACAATTAGAGCTAAAGATCAACTCACTTCCATCGGGTTTAAGATGGCTGTGCTCGATTTCACATTCACCAGATAGCAAACTTCCAACCTCCCTGGTTGGGACATTCAGGCGGTAGATTTTCATAAAACCCTCATGCTCCGAATAGAACAAAAGATCTTCACCAGTAGCCCAACGAAGTGGTTTGTCATGATAATATTGAGCAAATCCACCATCATCTGACGGAGAAGACCAAAGCTCTGTTAGTTTATTGCTAACGAATGAATAAACCATTAACGAGAAATGGGTACCACCGGTAATATCTGCTAACTCTCCTTTCCTCTGACCCGGTATACGGATGAAAGCAACCTCATTGCCATCCGGAGACCATACAGGAGACTGGTCACGATATAAAGAGGGTCCAATCCATTCAATCCTGTTGGTACCGAATTTGAAATGCCCAATAAAATTATGACTTGTGCGATTGCTCGTAAAAATGATCGATTGACCATCCGGGTGGAATGATATATTCTCAAAGGCACCTCGCATCTCAATTACAGGAGCCTGATGTTTCGTTTCCACATCATATTTCAGGACTTTGTTTCCGGTATTGACCAATAAATATCTGTCATCGGGACTG
>JBGTCB010000994.1:0-4925 GCA_041748995.1 Saprospiraceae bacterium
GGTTGGACTAACCAAATTGCAAGAGAAATTATTGGTTATCGAACAAAAGGCTTCTCAGAAAATGTCCTATGATATAATCGTTAAAAACCTTAATGAGGTAGCAGTAGACCTCGAAAACTACATACCAATACTGCAATCAGAGTATTCTAAAATGCGGGAACATCTAAGCATGCAATGAATATATCCGATTAAATGCTATATAAGTTCTGCAAAACCTGCTTCTGAAAGCTACAAAGGAATGAAGATTTGAACCCTATGAACATCGTATTGACATGCATCATCGTTGACGATGAACCCATTGCCCGGAAGTCGATGGAGACACTATGTCAGAAATCAGCAAACTTAGATGTACAACAAATATGTAAAGACGCGAGTGAAGCGCTAATTTACCTGGAGGAGAACTCGGTAGATTTGATTTTTCTGGATGTCGAAATGCCAGGCATCAGTGGTCTGGAATTACTGGATAAAATCGGTCTTAATCAACAAGTAATTCTGACTACTTCTAAGATAGAGTATGCTTTTGAGGCGTTCTCCTATAATGTCACAGATTACTTGAAAAAACCGATTTCATTTCCGCGTTTTGAAGAGGCTGTCAGGAAAGCATTGGAGGTTCAGAAGTCAAAAAACATCAGCAAAACGGACTCCGTTTCGAATGAAATATATGTCAGGGTGGATGGAAAACTAGTCCGCTTGCTTTATGAAGACATTCTTTATTTTGAAAATGCCGGCGACTACGTGTGCATCGTGACAACCAGCGGCAATTACATCATTCATGGCACCATTACCAATATTGATTCGAAGTTACCAAAATCCATCTTCATGAAGGTACATCGATCATATATCGTAAATCTGACTAAAATTAAGGACATTGAAGAATCCACCCTGGTCATAGATAAAAAAGTAATACCTATCAGCAGGGCGCATAAGAATTTGCTTTTCGATCAATTAAATCTCTTGTGATCTAGTTAGCCGGTACCCTTTTAATTGGATAGTACATCACAACGGTATGCTCCATCTGGTAACCCATAAAAATACAGCAAGGTCAGAATCACTAACTACGTAATTACAAATCAGATCTTTCAATTGTAAATTTGAAATTATCTTTCCTGAGCTAATTGGATTTTTGGATACTTCCAAGAAAACTAACAGGCTATCCCTCAATTTTGAAATAGAAAAAAAGAGGCATATATCTAAGGGTCTTCTTAGTTTGGTACCCCTGAGATCAACATACTCCTATAATCCGGGTTTAGTTAAAATCTGCTACAACGTTAACAACTTTTATCATTTTTACTTATCTTAGTGGCAATAGATTATAAGAGACAGTAAGAATCGAAATTTTTATCTTATTCCGATTCTGACTACACCATTCATCTCGATTTTTCCCGTTCAAAAATTCAAACACACTTTCACTGGTGACCAATATTGGTCTTTAACCTCATTTCTTAAGTGAATTATTCAATAAAAATGGAAAGAAGAATCGTGAATTGTGCTTTGAAATCAACCCTTATTCTATTTTTCATCAGTTTCAACCAAATTGCCTGGGGTCAGGGCAAATGTCCTGGGGCAGAAAGCCTGTCAGTGAGTGATATCACAGAAAATTCGGCGGTATTGAACTGGATTGGTGGGGATGAAGTCATTACTTATAGTGTAGACGTTAAGCACGGTCCTCAGTCTTCCCCCTTTAGTTTCTCTGCTACAACAAGCGAAATTTCATTGACAATAGAAGGTCTTTCGGCCGGAAGCAAATATCGCTTCCGTGTCATGACCAAATGTGACAAAGGATCAGGTGGATCCAGTCCATGGATGGATTTTACGACCCTGGGGGAGTCAGATTCAGGACCAGGAAATGATGGAAATAACGACGGGAACGGGACACTCAAAGGTCCTTGTCCCAAAGCAAGCAATCTTGCGATTCTCGAAATCGATGATACAAGTGCCGTGCTGGGATGGCTTGGTAATGACCAAAACGTATCCTATCAGGTTGATGTCCATCAGAAAGAACATACACCTTCTTACAAACTGACAGAGACAACAGATACTACCATACTCTATATTAACGGGCTCATGCCAGGTGGTAACTATAAATTCCGGGTGAAAGCCAAATGTGAAAAAAACAGTGCTGGATCCAGTTCATGGATAAACTTCACTACTACCGGAGGAGACACTACTTTTCAGCAGTGTCCAAAGCCTACCAACCTTTCGGTTCCTGAGGTCACTGATTCGTCTGCACTGTTGACCTGGATAGCCAGGGATTCCGTAGAGAGTTTTACCCTTGATGTCAAAAGTTACCAGGCAACCGCTCACTTCAGTTTGAATGTGACTATTGTAGAAGATTCCTTTTGGGTCGAGGGATTACAAGAGGATGGAGACTATCATTTCAGGGTCGTAGCTACTTGCACTGATGGGTCGACGAGTGGGTCATCTGACTGGTCAAAATTCAGAACTTTGCCCTCTGATACAACATCAACAGACGATGATTCAGGTGAGGAAGACAGTGAAGATGAGGAGGAAAACAACGAAGAAAATACTGAACAGGAAGAAACCTTCATATCTGAAACCTCAATTACTACTTTTCCTAACCCGGCAGTAGAAACCATCACGGTTGAATTACCGACCAAAGAACTCGGATTTATGACCCAGATCATTCTCAGTGATGTTAACGGACGGATTGTATATCATACAAAACTCGATGGTGTGCCTTCCTTTGATCGATTGCCCATACCTGTTCAAAATTTGCGAAATGGTATCTATACATTGATGATTAAATCGGTCAATTTCCATGAGACGAAAACCATACTAGTACAGCACTAAAGGAAAAATGCTCTAAGATTTTCCCTATAAGGATACTACTATGAAATTCAAAAAAGCCCGCAATAGCTAGCAAAGCACCCAGGGAGATAATGATCAAATCATATGACACCTACACGACACAGTCACTAGGGTACGAGTAAAATGAAGCAAAAAATACAATGGAAATTATCAGAATTCAGCGACGGATCAATATCGGTCGGGAATTACATCGCTTTGCAATCACAAATCAGTTCAGAGATACTGCTGGGAACTGCAATTCCAGGCTTTGATTATAGGTATGCATGCGGGTAACAATCGGTTCTAAAACACTTTCAACTGGCAAGTGACCTAAAAGCTCCCAGATTTCAAATTCTGATGCTGCGATAGAGGTGATCCACATACGGGTAAGATCGTTCGATATACCATAGGTCTGAATCTTGCCATCTGCAAGCATTTGATTCATCAGATATGAAGCTGATTCCAATCGGTTTCTAAAGGTGTAGTTTAGTTCGATTTCGATTAAAAATATGTCGTTCATGGCTTTCTCTTTTAGTCTTCACCTATAAGACTATTAACAGAACGGTTTTGCATATATAAAAGGTCGGTTTAACAGAAAATTAAGGGTTACCACTAGACCGATGATCTAATTTCTTCGATAAATCAGCAAATGAACAAGTTCATTGTACGAAGTATAACCATGCAAGAGGAGAAAATCTCTCGGGATTCCCCTATGAAGAGGTTGACTTCAAGCCTGAGCAGGGATCTACACCATTCTATTCCGGGAACGACCGATCACAGGAGCTTAGCAGCAAATTAACGGATTTGATAAGTAAGACTCAGCCCAAGAGATGTTCCTAACCGAAACGACTCGGCAATGTACTCTTCCCCTTTGAAAACTTGTGTTTTTCTGTTTATGGAATCCAAAATGTTGCGGGCAGTAAAGCTCAGGTTGTAGTGCTCTGCCAGTCGCTTGGATACTTTATAGTTTAGCATTGGAATGGGTTGTTCATATACATCAGGGGTAGCGAACAGAGATATGTTATAGAGCTTTTGTCCGGAGACATTAAAAGTAATGGATGACTCCCAACCGATTTGAGGATTTACATACGATAAGGCTACATTCGCTATATAAGGTGCCTGACCTTGAAAAGGTCTCTCTGTCTGGTCATATGAAGCATCAATATTCTTTGAATTTTCGACTTCTCCGGAGGGAATTTCATAAGCTGAGTGAATTAAACCCAGATTGGTACTCAAGTAGAAATGAGCAAAACGGGGTGAAATAAAATCCAGATTTTTCTTTAATTCGATTTCCACACCGTAAATCATAGCTTCATCCACGTTAATAAAAGATAACTCAGGTATCGTGGCCCGTGGATTGAAAGCTCTGATTATTGGTTGATCAAAAACTTTGTAAAAACCGCTCAAAGCAAACAGTTCTCCAGGTCTGGAATAAAACTCGTAACGTATATCGTAATTCTGGATTAAAGTTCGCTGCAGTAATGGATTACCCACATTGAAAAATCCGTTTTTAGTATCAAACTGTACAAAAGGAGCAATCTCCCGCATATTGGGTCTGGCCAGGGTTTTTGATCCAGCCAATCGCAAATTACTACGATCATTGAAGGAATAAATCATATTGAGAGAATAGAGCCAATCCAACTGATCGATTTTTCCAACCGGTACTGTCACATCCTGACTTACAACTTCAAAATCGGTAGTTTCTAAACGAACTCCACCAACCAGTTTTAATTTAGGCAGAACATTTAAAACAGTCATGAGGTAACCGGCAGATATCGACTGATCTCCGGTATAAAAGTTTTTCGCATTGATTTGATTTATATAGTGATATCCGGTTGTATACCGGGTAACGCCACCGGATCCATCGTAAGTCGTATCAATAATCCCAAAATTGCTGTAGTCAAAGAATGCAGCAAAATCTCCGTCAAAAGCAGAAAAATTTAAGTTCGCAGGTACCCCTGAGTTGTTAAGCTGATATCGGTATTCCTCAAAATCGCGGGCCGTATGGCTGTAATAACCCCCAAACTTTAATTGATTGGAACTACCTTGTACTCCTTTGGTTAAGAAGGGCAGAGTAATGTCGACCTTTGCCTGATTTTGAACATCCTCCAGGTTTC